>NZ_CBDKZX010000025.1:0-48130 GCF_965301105.1 Kluyvera sp. | reverse complement strand
TGACCCACGGGGTCGCTTCAGAACACATGGAGTCGCTCAGCGCCCAGAACATGTTACGCCACGCCACCACTTCGCCGAGATCCGCCTGCACGCCGCGGAACTCCGAAGTACCGGTGCACTCCAGCGATTTCTTCAGCAGGCCGGTAATAAAGTCGAGCTTCACCGCCAGACGCACGCACGCCTGTAATGGGTACATACGGGCAAAACCACCTTCCATCGTCCAGCGACGGCAGCGATCGAAATCGCGGTAGATCAGGACGTTCTCCCAGGGGATCAGTACGTTATCCATCACCAGAATCGCATCGTTCTCGTCAAAGCGGCTGGAGAGCGGATAGTCGTACGGAGAGCCAGTTGCACCCGCCACCATCTCGTAGGAGGCGCGAGAAATCAGCTTCACGCCCTCGGCATCCATCGGTGCGACGAACATCAGCGCGAAGTCCGGGTTTTCGCCCATCACCTGCGCGGAGCCGAAGCCAATCATGTTGTAATGGGTCAGCGCCGAGTTGGTCGCCACCACCTTCGCGCCGCTCACAATAATCCCGGCGTCGGTCTCTTTTTCCAGCTTGATGTAAACGTCTTTCACTTCATCAGCCGGTTTGTGGCGGTCGATGGGCGGGTTAACGATCGCGTGGTTGAAGTACAGACCGGTTTCCTGAATGCGCGAGTACCAGTGGCGGGCGTTCTGCTCAAACTGGCCGTAGAACGCCGGGTTCGCCCCCAACGCGCTGCCGAAGGCCGCTTTGTAGTCCGGAGTTCGCCCCATCCAACCGTAGGAGAGACGTGACCACTCGGCAATGGCGTCGCGCTGCTGACGCAGGTCGTCGGCGCTTTTCGCCACGCGGAAAAATTTATGGGTGTAGCCGCCGCTGCCGGTATCAGTGCTCCAGCACAGCTTGTCCTGCATTTCCGGCTTGTGCAGCGCATCGTACAGCTGGCCGACAGAGGCTGCCGCGTTGCGGAAGGCGGGATGGGTAGTGACATCCTTGACGCGCTCGCCGTAGATGTAGATCTCACGGCCATCCTGGAGGCTTTTCAGGTACTCTTCACCGGTTAACGGACGTTTGGTGTCTGCGCGGAAATCTTCAGGTTTCATTCGGGTACACTCCAGTATTCATCGGATTTGTTAAATTTATGTTTTGTTCTTGTTTTGTAATTGAAGCGTTTAAAACGCAGACGGTGAAGAGACTTTTGGGTCAACAGCTGGTACTTTTCGGGCGGGGGGCGGTTCTGTGATCTGGGTAGGGTTTGGCGCGTGTTTGCCCCTCACCCCGGCCCTCTCCCCAAAGGGCGAGGGAGAAAACCCGCACGGTCGGTCCCCTCTCCCCTATGGGGAGAGGGTTAGGGTGAGGGGGGAACCTACGACACCGGGACTTTCTGCGCGCGAAACGCGCTCGGCGAACACCCCACTAAGCGATTAAAAAAGCGCGCAAAATAGGCCGGGTCCTTAAAGCCAAGCTGCCAGGCAATCTCGCTCACCGCGCTGTCGGAAAACAGCAACAGACGCTTGGCCTCACGCAGCTGTCTGTCAAAAATCAGCCTTTTCGGCGGGCGATTAGCGAAGCGGCGGCAGATATCCGTTAGCCTGGATTCGGTCAGATGCAGCTCGCTGGCGTAGTCCGGCACCGTCCAGTGGCGGTGATAGTGGTTATCAATCATCTGGTTAAAGCGCTGGAACAGCTTCAGTTCGCCGCGCACACCGCTGGCCGCGTGGTCGTCGAGCGGCGCGTTGCGCAGCAGCAACGTGAACACCGCCTGCGCCAGCAACACCAGGGTATGCTCGCGCCCCGGCAGCTCAGAGGTCGACTCGCGCTGAATCAGCCGCCAGTAGTGCGCCAGCGCCGCCAGTTCGTCGGGTTTGTCCGCCAGCGACAGGCACATTCCCGGCAAGCCGAACGCCTCACGGGTGCCGGGGTATAGCACCTCCAGCAGCGGCCAGATTAACTCTTCCCGCACCGTCAACACGTGACCGTCGCTGTCCGACTCGGTGATAAAGGCGTGCGGGACCGACGGCGGCGTCAGCACAAACAGCGGTGCCTGCACCGAGTAGCGGTGATCGTCGAGCTGCAGCTCAATCTGCCCGGTATCGAGAAAGTGCATCTGGAAGAACTGATCGTGGCGATGCGCCTGCATATCGCGGCCAAAAAACTCCGCCATGCGGGCAAACGACTGATAGTGCACATCCCTGGTGCCCAGACTCTCTTCATACTCGGTACTGATGTCGATATTGGTAATCACACGCTGGCACATAACGTCGGCTCCTTACGGCGTGGCGCGTGGGCGGGAAGATTTCATCGGTATCACCCAGATAATGGCCGCTCCCAGCACCAGCAGCGCCGCGACAAACCATAATCCGCTGTTAAAGCTGCCGGTCACATCTTTCAGCCAGCCAATCATAAACGGACTCAGCGCCGACCCAATGTTGCCGGTAGCGTTGATCACCGCAATACCGATCGCCCTGGCGCGCAGGCTGATGGATTGATCCGGCGTGGTCCAGAAAATCGCCATCGCGCTAAACGATCCGGTCGAGGCCATCACGATCCCCAACAGTTGGATCAGGCTATGGTTGGTCGCCGAGGCCAGCAACCAACCGGCGGCGGCAAACAGGAACGGCAGCGCCGTGTGGTGCTTACGCTCCTGGTACTTGTCCGAATGGCGGCTCCAGTAGATCATGCCAAGAATGGTACAAATCTGCGGGATTGCCGCCAGCAGGCCGATGGTGATGTTGCTGCTGCCCTCGTTAAAGCTCTTGAGGATCTGCGGCGTCCAGATACTGATGGCGCTGAGCGTATTCGTCAGGCAAAAGTAGGCCAGCGTGTACATCAGGACGATCGGCGTAAACACTTCGCGCCACAGGCTGCGCTGCTGCATCGCGGTATGGCTAATCGCCCCTTCCGGCTGCACCAGCGTCAGGCGATCGTTATCCATCATTTCCTGTAAGCACTTTTTATCCTCGTCGGTCAGCCATTTGGCCTTCGCCGGGGAGTCGTCGAGCCAGTACCAGACCATCACTCCGAGCAGCACCGCCGGGAAACCTTCCAGCAGGAACAGCCACTGCCAGCCGTGCATATTCAGCAGACCGTCCATCGACAGAATATAGCCTGAGACAATCGAGCCCAGCGCGGTGGTTACCGGCATGGCAATCATAAACAGGGCGTTGGCGCGGGCGCGGAAAAACGCCGGGAACCAGTAGGTTAAGTACAGCAGAATCCCCGGCAGGAATCCGGCTTCGGTGATGCCCACCAGCATGCGCAGCACGTAGAGGCTTTTCGGCCCGACGGCGAACATGGTGGCGGTGGAGGCGATACCCCACAGCACCATAATGGTGGCAATCCAGCGCCGCGCGCCAACAATGCTCAGCATAATGTTGCTGGGAATGCCGAAAATCACGTAGGTGGCGTAGAACAGCGTGGTGGCGAGGCCGAACATGGTGGCGTTGAGGCCGAGATCCGCCCCCATCGTCAGCCCGGCAAAGCCGATATTGATACGATCTAAGAATGAGAAGATAAACAGCACGAACAAAAACAGAACCAGACGACGAAACAGTTTGTTGATAACCGATTGTTGGCCTGCCGTCAGCCGCTTGTGCTGGTCGGCCGGGTTGAGTTGCTCCGGAATTGCAGGTGATGTGTCGCTCATTGTCCTTTCCTCTGATGGGAATTTGCGTAGGGTGAAGCAGTGTTGTTGCCCGGCGCGCTTCGCTTGCCGGGCCGACATGTCGATGGGTCTCCCCGGCACGCGTTAATACACGCCGGACGACCCGAGCGAGGTTTTCTCCGCGCCAAAGCGTGCCGCCAACGCCTCCGCGCCGCGCGCCAGCAGGGTGGTATCGACGCCGACGGCGACAAACAGCGCCCCCAGCTCCAGATAACGTTTCGCCAGCTGTTCATTCGCCATCAGAATGCCCGGCGCTTTTCCCGCCGCACGAATCTGCACGATGGCCTGTTCAATCGCCGCCTGCACTTCCGGGTGCTGCGGATTGCCGGCAAAGCCCATATCGGCGCTGAGGTCCGCCGGGCCGATAAACACGCCGTCTACGCCGTCAACATCGAGGATCTGCGCCAAATTATTCAGCGCTTCACGAGTTTCAATCTGCACCAGCACGCACATGGCATCGTTGGCCTGGTGGAGATAATCCGGAATGCGGTTCCAGCGTGACGCCCGCGCCAGCGCGCTGCCCACGCCGCGAATACCCTGCGGCGGATAGCGGGTTGCAGACACGGCGGCTCGCGCTTCGTCGGCGTTTTGCACCATCGGCACCAGCAGCGTTTGCGTGCCAACGTCCAACAGTTGCTTAATCTGTACCGCGTCATTCCACGACGGCCGCACCACCGGCTGGCTTGGATAAGGCGCGATCGCCTGTAGTTGGGTCAGCACGGTCTGGACGTTGTTCGGCGCGTGTTCGCCATCAATCAGCAACCAGTCAAACCCAGCGCCCGCCAGCAGCTCGGCGCTGTAGCTGCTGGAGAGTCCGAGCCACAGGCCAATCTGCGGTTGGCCTGCTTTCAGCGCGTCTTTGAAGCTGTTCTTCATCATCGTCTTTTCCTTTTATACGAACCGGCAGGTAATCGCGCCCATGTTGCCGTAATCAACATGGAAGGTGTCGCCCTTACGCGCCGGAACCGGACGGGTGAACGATCCGCCGAGGATAATCTGCCCCGCTTCCAGCTGAACGTCATACGGCGCCAGCTTGTTCGCCAACCACGCCACGCCGTTCGCCGGGTGGTTAAGTACCCCTGCGGCAACGCCGGTCTCTTCAATCACGCCGTTGCGATACAGCAGCGCGGAGATCCAACGCAGATCCAGTTCATCAGGCTTAATCGGACGCCCGCCGAGGATCACGCCTGCGTTGGCGGCGTTGTCGGAGATGGTGTCGAATACCTTGCGCGGGCGCTGGGTTTCCGGGTCCACGTTGTGGCTACGAGCGTCAATCAACTCCAGCGCTGGGATCACGTAGTCGGTAGCGTTATAGACATCGAACAGCGTGCAGTTCGGTCCGCGCAGCGGTTTTGCCAGTACGAACGCCAGTTCCACCTCAATGCGCGGGACAATAAAGCGGTCGGTCGGAATCTCGCTGCCGTCGTGGAAGAACATGTCGTCGAGCAGCGCGCCGTAGTCCGGTTCATTAATCTGCGAGCTGGCCTGCATCGCTTTGGAGGTCAGGCCGATTTTGTGGCCTTTGAGCGTGCGCCCTTCGGCAATCTTCATCGCCACCCATTCACGCTGCACGGCGTAGGCGTCTTCGATGGTGATGTCCGGGTAATCCAGCGAGACGGCACGGATCTGCTCACGCTGTTTTTCAGCCTGATTCAGCCGCTGGGCGATCAGGGTACGGGTCTGTTTATCGAGCATAGTGATTCCTGTGGCTGTGTTTTCTCCCTCTCCCTGTGGGAGAGGGCCGGGGTGAGGGCATCAGGCCGCGGAGGTCCCCCCTCACCCTAACCCTCTCCCCAAAGGGGCGAGGGGACTGACCGAGTGCGTATTTTCTTCCGCCTCAAAAGAAGCGAAGGACTGGGCGGGCCGGTCTTATTTAAATAACGCGTGCACGTTGTTCTGTTTGTAATTCAGCGTCGGGTGCAGCTCGTCAATCTCAAACGACAGCGCCAGATAGCGGCTGTCCATCAGCGTGGCGAAGTGGGCTTTAATCAGCCCGAACAGCATTTCGCCCACCTCCTGACGGCTCTCCAGGCTGCGGCCTGCACCGATTTTCAACGTCATATGCACAAACGCGTAGTCATGCTTCCCGTCAGCCATCTGCCAGGTATCCAGCCAGTGGGCTCGGCTGCGGATGCCGCCGATGGGGAAAATTCCGGTGGCGGCCAGCGCCTCGTTCACCTTGCTGAACAGGCTCGGTAAATCTGCCTGCTCGCGGATGTTGGTAGTGCATTCAGCAATAAAGTGCGGCATGGTTCATCCTCACGCAGGCAGCGGGAATACGGCGTTCACCTGCCCGGTGCCGGAGCTGGCGAACAGATCGGTAATAAACTCCACCTTGCCGTCGTACTTATCCCAGCCCAGCATTCCCAGCAGCATCACGGTGTCGTGCATGTTGCCTTCGCCGTAGCAGTAGTCGGCGTACTCCGGCAGCATGGTGCAAAACTCCTTGAACTTGCCCTCGCGCCACAGCTTGACCACGCGTTCGTCCATCTGATGGTCAAACTCGCGGGTGTAGCTGTTCATCCCCTCTTCCGCACGCTGGTCGTCGATAAAACGGTGCGACAGCGAGCCGCTGGCGAACACCGCTACGGTGCCGTCGTACTTCTCGATGGCTTTCAGGATCGCCTCGCCCAGCCTGCGGCTGTCGGCAAAGTCATGCACGGTGCAAAACGCCGAGATGGAGACCACCTTGAAGTGCTTATCGGCGTTCATATAGCGCATCGGCACCAGCGTGCCGTATTCCAGCTTCAGGCTTGGAATGTTGTGCGCTTTGGCGCGCACGCCCAGCGCTACGGCTTCGTCGGCAATCAGCTGGCCCAGCTCGGGATTACCGTCATAGTCGTAGGTCATGTCGCGAATAAAGTGCGGCAGCTCGTTGCTGGTGTAGATGCCCTTAAAGCTTTCCGCGCAGTTAATGTGGTAGGCGCTGTTCACCAGCCAGTGAGTATCGAACACGATGATGGTGTCGACGCCCATTTCACGGCAGCGCTTGCCGATCTCTTTATGCCCATCGATGGCCGCCTGACGGCAGCCAAAGTTTTTCCCCGGAATTTCAGAGAGGTACATCGACGGCACGTGAGTAATTTTTGCTGCTAACGCGAGCTTGCCCATATCACACTCCCCACTTAGGAATCGGGTGATCGCCCATTGAGATGCAGACGTTCTTCATCTCCGCGAACACTTCAAAGCTGTACTCGCCGCCTTCGCGCCCGGTACCGGAGGCCTTCACACCGCCGAACGGCTGGCGCAGGTCACGCACGTTCTGGGTGTTGACGAACACCATCCCGGCCTCGATGCCGCGTGCCAGACGCAGCACTTTGCTGATGTCCTGGGTCCAGATATAGGAAGCCAGGCCGTACTCAATGTCGTTGGCCAGACGCAGCCCTTCCGCCTCGTCTTTGAACGGCAACAGGCAGGCTACCGGGCCAAAAATCTCTTCCTGAGCCACGCGCATCCGGTTGTCGACGTCCGCCAGCACCGTTGGGCGCAGGAAGTTGCCGCCACGCAGGTGTGCTGGCAGGTCGGTGGGTTTTTCCGGGCCGCCGGCCAGCAGGGTCGCACCCTCTTCAATACCAAGGCGGATATAGCCGGAGACCTTTTCCCAATGCTGCTGGCTAATCAGCGCGCCGACCTGAGTATTCGGGTCGTTCGGGTCGCCGACGCGCAGGCGGTTGGCGCGCTCGGCAAAGCGTTTGACGAATTCCGGGTAGATGCTCTGCTGGATAAAGATGCGCGAACCGGCGGTACAACGTTCGCCGTTGATCGAGAAGATGGTGAACAGCGCGGCGTCCAGCGCCCGTTCAATGTCGGCATCCTCAAAAATCAGCACCGGCGATTTGCCGCCCAACTCCATCGAGTATTTTTTCAACCCGGCGTTTTTCATGATGTTGCGCCCGGTGGCGGTGCCGCCGGTAAAAGAGACCGCGCGCACGTCGTGGTGGCGTACCAGCGCATCGCCCGCCGTCGCGCCATAGCCCTGCACCACGTTCAGCACCCCAGGTGGAATGCCCGCTTCCAGCGCCAGCTCGCCCAGACGGTCGGCGGTTAACGGCGACAGTTCGGACATTTTCAGCACCGCGGTGTTACCCAGCGCCAGGCACGGCGCGACCTTCCAGGTGGCGGTCATAAACGGCACGTTCCACGGCGACACCAGCGCGCAGACGCCCACCGGCTGCACCAGGGTGTAGTTGAGCATCTTGTCGTCGACCGGATAGGTTTTGCCGTTCATCTGCTGGCACACTTCGGCGAAAAACTCGAAGTTGTGCGACGCGCGGGGGATCAGCACGTTTTTGGTCTGATGAATCGGCAGGCCGGTGTCGGCGGTTTCCATCGCCGCGATTTCCGGCACGTTCTGGTCAATCAGGTCGCCCAGACGACGCATCAGGCGTGCGCGCTCTTTCATCGGCAGATTGGCCCACTTCGGGAAAGCCTCTTTCGCCGCGGCTACCGCCTGATTCACTTCCGCTTCGCCGCCGGAGGCGACTTCCGCCAGCACCTCGCCGGTCGCCGGGTTGGTGGTGTGGAAATAGTCATCGCTGGCGACGCTTTTGCCGTTGATCCAATGGTTAATTTTTTTCATTTTGCAGACTCCTCGCTGACAATCCGGTTCACCAGGCGACCGACGCCTTCCACTTCCACAATCACTTCATCTCCCGGCACCACGTCGGAGAGCCCTTTCGGCGTGCCGGTGGCAATCATGTCGCCCGGTTGCAACGTCATAAATTGGCTCAGGTAAGAGACCAGGAACGGTACGCTGAAAATCAGATCGGCGGTGGTGCCTTCCTGACGCAGCTCGCCGTTGACCCAAGTGCGCAGGGTTAAGTTATGCGGGTCGGGAATTGCCGCTTTCGGCACGATATTGGGGGAAACGGGCGTCAGCCCGTCGCGGCTTTTTACCCGCAGGTTCGGGCGATAGTAGTTTTCCAGGTAGTCACGAATGGCGTAGTCGTTACAGACCGTGTAGCCCTCGACGTAGTCCATCGCTTCAGCTTCACTGACCTTGCGCGCGGTTTTGCCAATCACCACCACCAGCTCCGATTCGTAGTGCATGTACTCGACGTTGTCCGGGCGCACCGAAGTCTGGTTATCGCCGGTAAGGGTGTTCGGCGCTTTGATAAACACCAGCGGTTCTTCCGGCGGCTTGAAGTCCAGTTCGCTGGCGTGGTCGGCGTAGTTCAGCCCCAGCGCAAACAGGGTGCCGTGGTCGTACGGACGTGGCTCCGGGCGAGCGTCCGCTTCGGCGACTACCGGGTTTTCCAGCGGCGGGAAACCTTCTGCCAGTACGCGGACCCGATCGCCGGGACGCAGCGCCACGCGGTTGTGCGGGGTGCCCAGCAGAATGGCATCGCCCGGATTCAGCGTGGCGAAATCGCTCAGGGCGCTCAGCAACTCGGCGGCATTGCGCGTGAGGTCAGCGGTGCTCCACTGGTCGGCGTGACGACCGTTGATTTCGGTAATGATGGTCAGGTTGTCGACGTTATCAACGCTCACCATTTCCCCCAGCGGGCAGAAGCCGTCACGGCATTTGGCTTTAATCGCCGGGCGATAGAAGCTCTCTTCCGGCAGGCTGACTTCGTTCGCCAGCGCGTATCCGGCGATATAGTCCACCGCGTCTTCAACGCTAACTTTACGCGCCGTTTTGCCCACCACCAGCGCCACCGTTGCCCCGCTGAATACCGCCTCTCCCTCCGGGTACGGGATCGGCTGACCGCCTTCGGTGACGGTATTGTGCGGTTTGATAAACCAGACGGCGGTTTTAGGCGGTGCCTTATAGGGGGCCTGCTCGAACGCGTCGCGCCAGGCATCAAGCTGGCTGCGATGGTTGAGCGCCACGGCGAAAACGGTACCTTTCATTTACAGCTCCTCAGAGACAGCATTTATTTCGTTAATATATTAATAATCTGTTTTATGCCTCCGCTGCTCATTTAGCAAACACAAGTAATTTTTTTGTGACTCGATTAACAATAATTTTACACAAACTAAAAATAGTAGTTCACAATCAATAGATTAATGAAGTTTCATTTCAGCAATGTCGGGTTTCATCAAAAATATGCTGTTGATAAAAGCAACATTGCTATATTGTTCATATATTAATGATGAGAAGTGGCAGGAGGCAGAATGCACGATTCTTTAACCATCGCCCTGATGCAGGCGCGGGAAGTGGCGATGACCTATTTTCGGCCTATCGTGAAGCAGCACAATCTGACGGAGCAGCAGTGGCGGATTGTTCGCGTGCTGGTCGACAACCCTTCAATGGACTTCCACGATCTGGCTGCCGCGACCTGTATTCTGCGCCCCAGCCTGACCGGGATTCTGACGCGCATGGAGCGCGATGGGCTGGTGTTACGCCTGAAGCCGGTCAACGATCAGCGCAAACTTTATGTCTCGCTCACCAAAGAGGGGTACGCGCTGTACGAGCGCGCGCAGGCGAAAGTGGAAGAAGCCTACCTGGAAATTGAACAGAAGTTCACGCCGGAGAAGATGAAACAGCTGACGGCGTTGCTACACGAGTTTATTACCCTCAACAAATAGCCCCTTATCTGCCTGTTTTCACAGCAATTCGGGCAGAATGAAACCGCCCTTAACGGTTCATTACGTCATTACTTACCCCGATACACTTAAGTGGTACGCCATCCTAATAATTTTGAATCAGATCACATAATTTTATGAAACACAGGTTTAATATTCAGAAAAAATGTGACACGGATTCACTAATTCTCATAAAAGGACCGCTGTGTGCCGCCGTATGGCTGGCGATTTATCTTCTCTCTGTATGACCGCAGTTGCGCCTGTTCACCCGCAGGCCGTCTCATATCCTAAGAAGTAAAGGAACGTTTTATGCGCACTACTGGTCATACGCGCTGGTTTATGGTGGCTCTTGTCACGCTTGGCACGATTTTATGCTATTTAACCCGCAATACTATTTCGGCCGCTGCGCCGACGCTTCAGAGCGATCTTCATGTCACTACCCAGCAATATTCCTGGATCGTGGCGACATTTTCCGCCTGCTACACCATTGCCCAGCCCATCGCGGGTTATGTGCTTGATACGCTGGGCACCAAAGTGGGTTATACCCTGTTTGGCGCACTGTGGGGCATCTTCTGCATCGGTGCCGCCTTCACCAACAGCTGGCAAGGCCTGGCGCTGTGTCGTGGCTTAGGGGGTTTTGCCGAGAGCGCGATGATCCCCGCCGGGCTGAAATCGGTCACCGAATGGTTCCCGGATCACGAACGTTCCGTCGCCGTGGGCTACTTCAACGTCGGTTCTTCGATGGGTGCCATCATTGCGCCGCCGATGGTGGCATGGGCCATTTATATTCACAGCTGGCGTCTGGCGTTCGTGATCGTCGGGATAGCCAGTATTGTGTGGGCGCTGGGATGGTACCTGGTCTATAACCGCCCGGGCCAGTACAAGAAACTGAGCAAAGAAGAGTACAACTACATCACCGAAGGCCAGCCAGAGAAAAAAACGGTCGATAAAGTACACATCGGCCAGCTGCTGAAGCAACGTAAATTCTGGGGCATCGCCCTGCCGCGCTTCCTGGCGGAACCGGCGTGGGGGACCTTCAACGCCTGGATCCCGCTGTTTATGGTGCACACCTACGGCTTCAACCTGAAAGATATCGCCATGTTTGCCTGGATCCCGATGCTGTTCGCCGATATGGGCTGCGTCATCGGCGGCTATCTGCCGGGGATCTTCCAGCGTGTCTTTGGCGTCAATATTGTGGTTTCACGTAAGCTGGTTGTCACCATGGGCGCAGCGCTGATGATCCTGCCGGGCATGGTCGGTCTGTTCAGCAGCCCGTTCGTGGCTATTGCGCTGCTGTGCGTCGGCGGTTTTGCCCACCAGTCGCTGTCCGGCGCGTTGATTACGCTCTCTTCCGACATGTTCGATCCGGGCGAAGTGGCCACCGCCAACGGTTTTACCGGCATGGCTGCATGGACCGCCAGCACCTTATTCGCCCTGGTGGTTGGCGCGCTGGCGGACACACTGGGCTTTAGCCCACTGTTTGCCGTGCTGGCAGTATTTGATGTGATTGGGGCGATTATTCTGTGGGCGCTGCTGCGTTCGCCAGAGCCTGAGCTGGAAGCGAACCCGGCCAGCTGAGCAAACCTCCCCTGCGGCGCTTCGCCAGGCCGGGCTAACGTTTATGTAGCCCGGCCTGCGCTAGCCGACTCCATGGGAGCCGCTACCCCATAATGGTCGCGACACCCATATGCGTGAAGGAAGATTTCACCGTCTGCCCGCTGACGCTTTTCACCACGGCATAGGCGCCGGTGGTGTCGTAATCCGTGTCGGTGATGCCAATTCCATTGTCGTCGTAGAATGCGCTTTGTGGCGCATTAATGGTAATTGGGTGCCCTACTTCGCTCGCGGTCACTGTGTGGATCGAAGAGGTCCACGTCTGGCTGCGTGGGTTATAGGATGGGCCGCCATCATCGCCGTATACCTGGAAGTGCAGCACAATCTGGTCCCCTTCCTTCATACCCGCATAAGGCGTTATCTGGAAATCAACGCCGCCGCTGGATTCATTGATATTGACGACATCATCCGATCCAATCCCCAGAGGAATCGGCCCATCAACTTGACCAATAGATTCAGCGATAAAGTTCGATGTGAAGCTCATCTGGTGCTCGCCGACTTTCGCCTGCACCTGGACATCTTCCGCCGCTGTATCCGCGAAGCTGATATACGCATTCCCCTTCGCGTCCGTCACCGTTGTTGAATGTTTAATCTCTGCCTTAGAGGACGGCGATACCAGAGACCAACTCACTGTTTCACCTGCTGCTGGTTCGTGCTGACCATTTTCAACCGAAACCTGCACGATATTCTGGTGAACGCCATCGGCAATGACGCCATTTTTCACTGCGGACATCTCTACGTTAGTAATAATCTGCGAGCCCTGAATAAACGTCACGCTGCCTGAATCGCTGATATCATCCATTTTCGCCGTTACGGTCACTTTCTCCGGAACGGTATCCGTTAAGGCAAAAAGCGCCACGCCGCTATCATTGGTGATGGTTTCCGTTTTATTGCCCTTTGCCGTATCCGAGCTATCGGACCAGGCCACGGTCTTATGGCTCATCGGCTTACCGTTTTCATCGGTGACGACGGCTTTCAGTATTCCGCGATCCTGGCCATCAGCGCTTGCCGCCCCCCTCACCGTGCTGACCACGATGTGCCTGGTCTTATCACCACCACTTCCCTCAACAAACGTGGCTTTCGAGGTCTTCGTCTGCTGCTCTACGGTCGCGGTCACGTCCACTGTTTCTGCGACAGCGTCGGTTAAGCCCACGGTAGCAAGACCGTAGCTGTCCGTCGTGCTGGACGCTCGTGCCAGCTTCGCAGAACCGCTAACAGACCAGTTAACGGTGACGTTGGCCATCGGCGTACCGTCAGAATCGGTGACCCGCGCCACGGCGAAATCTTTGGTCGTACCGTCAGAATCCACCCCATTACGCACAATTTGTATCGCTAAATCCGTGGTAGGCGCGTCTGGCGTCGGTTTTTCCTGCTTGCGGTAGTCCAGCACGATTTCATTATTACGCTCGACAAGATCGTAACGGCTGCCTGCGAGGCTTCGACGATACGCCACCTGATCGCCCGACAATTGTGATGACAAAGATTGTCCCAGCACATAGTGGAAAGCCAGGGAGAACTGGGTGTCATCCACCGAATCCTGACCGCGTTTATAGTCTATGCCTGCGGTCACCAGCGGAATCGGCGTATAGTTCAGACCCACCGTGACCGCAGAAGGATCTTTTTGCAGGTGGTCGGTATCAAATAGCGCAACATTATCGCCATAATACTGTTCGTACATGACCTTTGCGCCCAATTGCGGATAAGTCGGTAAATAGCCTTCAGCACGAATATCAAAACCATTTGCAGGCTTTTCATCGTAATCATCAAAATCACGTGAACTGTGCCAATCGGTAATACCGACATAGCCGTTTGCCGATAGTTTTAAATCATCGGTCCAGGCTTCGCCACCAAATCCGGCGCGACGGTTACCACCGGTAAAATCATCATCAATAAAGCTGTTAATACCAAACATCCAGTTCGATGCATTAAATGTTCTGACGCCAAAACCAAGGTTTCCAGTAAAACGATCGTCCGGTGCGCGCATCCCCAATTGAGTGAAGATCACCGTTTTTTTGTTATCGTAAAACGGCAGCAGAAAATCAAAGGAGCTATCGTCCCAGTTGCCGTTGTTATCCACATTTAACTGCACGCGGGCAGTACCGAACTGCGAGAGCCAACCTTCCACGGAGGAAGATGCATAGCTTGATGCGACGGACGCCGCTGCTCCTGCCGCCCCATTTGATTCGGTTGATGCCAGTGTGGAAGCTGTCCTGCTCAGCGTATCACTATAAGGATTAACGTCAGCATTCTCCGTCGCAGGTGCGTTAGCCATCGATTGTAGAGGGATCAACAGCAGCATCGGAGACAATACGCGCGGGACCTGTTTCAATTGAGCTAAAGAATAAGACACGCCATAACGACACAATAAAGATAATTTATTCATTTTATACAATGTGAATTTTCAGAAATGACAAAAATAGAGTATCAAGAGATACTCCGCGTTTTATTTAATTATTTCCATTTATTTGAAATGCAATGCGTTAACAGAAAGAAATATTGTAGTTACAAACCAGGATATAATAGTTGTTATCGAATAATATTATTTGGCGCAAGGCTTATTTGGTTGGTATTTTATCCAATTAAGAATAAATTGGCTCGATGTTTAGGTATCCGATTTTGGACACCCTGTGTAAATATAAAAAAATGTGGCAGAACAGTCGGTAAGGTATAGCAAAAAAAGAAAGGGATGCTTAAGGCGGTAATTGGGAGGATTATTATGTGGGCGCTGCTGCGTTCGCCAGAGCCTGAGCTGGAAGCGTACCCGGTTAGCTGAATGAACCACCCCGGCGGCGCTTCGCCTGACTGAACCGGGATGGTTCGAAAGCCTACCTATCAAGCAGCTTTCGATGCACTTTCACCACCGCTTTCTTTATCCCGGCGGGCGTCTCTCCCTGAATACCCGGTTTATGCGGCTCGCCGGGGAAAAACACAGCAAACATCCCTGCCTGCAACGTAACCGACTGCTGCCCCGCAATCTCATCACACAGTTGGTAATCGTCTTCGTGGTGCCATTCATCACACTGACGGGCACTGTCAGCAAGCCCGAACTCGATGCGCTCTTCTCCCGCAAGCAGGATCTGCACATCAATATATTCCGCGTGCAGCTCAGCCCGTTTAGCGTGCGCAGGTTGCGTCATAAACTGCATCACGTTCATAAAAATATCTTCCCCCTGCAAAGCGTGACGGCCCGGCTCACAGCGTTGCGGGTCCGCCTTCAGGGCCAGGGTCAGCGCCGCGAGCAGCGGTGAAGGTAACCCGGCACGCTCAGGGCAACGAATATCGCCAAAAATCATATGATGTCCTCTTCTGCCAGCATTGCCGCGCCAAGTAACCCCGCGTCATGCTGATGATGGGCGGCGACAAGATGCGTGTGATAGGCCGCCGGTTCTCGCGCCAGATACCCGGCGACCAGGGATAAATAACCGTCCGCCAGACCGACGCTGCCGCCAAGAACCACGCATTCGCAGTCATAGCCGGCTTTCAGATCGGCAATCAGTCGCGCCACGGTTTGGGCCGAGCGCTCAATCAGGCACGTCGCCTGCGGATGCCCCTGCTGGTGCAGCACATAGATTTCCTTTGCGGTCATGCCGTGGAGAGCGTCAACCGCCTGCGCGCTAATCCCGCGTCCAGAGGCAATCGCTTCCACACAACCGCGACGCCCGCAGCCACAAAGCGGCCCGTGCGGGTCGGCCAGCGTATGTCCGATATGCCCCGCCATCCCCTGACGACCGGTAAGCAGCTTGCCATGACTGATGATGCCGCCGCCGACGCCCGTCGACACCGTGATAAACGCCATATCGCGAACCTCGGCCGGCAGCGCGCGATATTCCGCCCACGCCGCTGCCTGCGCATCATTCACCGCCAGACAGGGCAGCCCGGTCAGCTGAGCGAGGGTATCTACCAGCGGAAACTGCGCCAGGCCGCCAAGGTTATCCGGGTTGAGCGCCGTGAGGATGCCGTGACGGATGATGCCGGTTGAGGCTACCGCCACGCGCTGCGCCTGCCCGGCAAATGGCGCAATCAGCGAGCGCAGCGCCTCACGTAGCGCCTCCGGCGTGCGGCTGGCGGGCGTCGGTAAAATCTGGCGGTCGATAATCTGCTGTCGGGGATCGATAAGTGCCGCAGCGAGCTTGGTGCCGCCGATATCAATCGCCAGCGTGCTCATACCGCTTCCTCCACGATCGCGTCACGATACCACTGACAAATATGCTCAAGGCGCGTAATCGCCGAGCCGACGGTGACCGACCAGGCGCCGTGCCGCATGGCCTGTGCGGCCAGCGCCGGTGAGTTATAGCGGCCTTCGGCAATCACGCGGTAGCCTTTAGCGCTTAACGCCGACACCAGCGCCAGATCGGGCTCCTGCGGCACCACATCGGTGGTATAGCCGGAAAGCGTCGTGCCGATAATATCCGCGCCGAGGCGGTGACAGTCAGCGGCGTCCTGCTGCGAGGAACAGTCGGCCATCGCCAGGCGCTGATGATGATGAATCCGGGCAATAATTTCCGCGACCGCCGTCGGACGCACGCGGTCAGTGCCGTCAAAAGCAATGATATCGGCACCGGCCTGTGCCAGCGCGTCTACATCGTCAAGGTAAGGGGTAATACGTACCGGGGAATCCGACAAATCACGTTTCACGATGCCGATAATCGGAACGCTAATCAGCGGGCGCGTCGCTTTCAGGTTTTCAATTCCTTCGATGCGGACCGCCACGGCCCCCGCCTGTACCGCCGCCAGCGCCATCGCCGCCACGATATCCGGTTTATCTAACGGGCTGCCGGGGACCGGCTGGCAAGAAACGATAAGCCCACCCTGCTGTTGAATGCTTGTATCCAGATTCTCTAACAACGACATAAGTACATCCTTAACTTCAATTTGCGCCCGGCGCGTCCGGGCGCCTGTAATTAATGCTTACCGCAAACGGGAACCGATTTGTCTGTCTGACGGGTCAGCGCGCCGCTAAACGGCTTACCGTCGATAGCATCATGCGTACGCAGTGCTTCCGGACGAATCCAGCGCTGCACGCGAGACGGCATATCCAGACCAATCAGTAAAATCACCACGAACGTTAAACCAAAGGAGAGCGAACCCAACGCAGAGCCAAGGCTGAGATGCTGCGCCACCAGCGCGCCAATCACCGGCGCCGCCGCCCCGCCCAGCGCCCCGACGTTGTAGGTAAAGCCGAGGCCTGCCGCACGCTGGTCGGTATCGAAATAGCCGCCGATCAGCTTCGGCAGAATGCCGGCAATGCCCTGGCCTAGCATCTGCTGGAAGAACAGCAGGATACCCAGGCCCCAGATACTGGAACCGCCGATGGCGAATACCGGGATAATCAGAATCTGCGAGGCTAACAGGCTGTAAACGTAGGCTTTACGCGTTCCCAGCCAGTCGCCGAGGAAGCCGCCGACAATGCAGCCCACCGCTGCGCCAAAGCCGCTAAAGAACAGCACCTGCGCCACGGTCGCCGGGTTGTATCCCAGCTCGCTTTTGAGGTAGGTCGGCAGCAGCGCCTGAATCGGCCAGGAGTAGAGGAAAGCAAACAGCACTACGACCATCAGCATCACGCCGGTTGGCCAGCGTTTGCCGCTGCTTTGCACCATGAAGCTGACAAAAATCACCGTACACACCAGCGCCAGCAGCAGTACGATCGCCGGGTTATGCAGATTGCCCGCAAAACAGAACCATAGCGCGGCGATAGCGGCGCAGCTCATCGCGATATTCAGCAGCCGCAGCTTGCCGCGATAAAGAATGTCGACCATCGTACGGACCGGTTTTTTATTCGCCTGACGCTCTTTCCAGTCTTCGGTTTCAGGAATATTTTTCCGCAGCCACAGCGCAAAAATAATCGGCAGAATGCCAATGAAAAACAGCGCGCGCCAGCCCCACAGAGGAACGATCAGACTGTAAACCTGCGCCGCCACCACCGCGCCGACGGAAAAACCGGAAATCAGGAAGCCGCTGGCCTTGTTGCGGAGATGTTTTGGCCAGCTTTCAATCACATAGGTTGCGCTGGAGCCGTACTCCCCCGCCATCCCCATACCGATAACCATACGGGCGATAAACATCGAGGTGTAACCCGGCGCCAGGCCGCAGGCCAGCGTACCGACCGAGAAAAGAATAATACTGGTGACCATCGACAGACGACGACCGTAGCGATCGCCCATCGCCCCCAGCAGCAACCCGCCTAACCAGCGCGAAATAAACGCCGCGGAAATAATACTCGCCGCCTGTACGGTGGTGAGCTGGAACTCGCTCTGTACTTCCGTTAATACCAGGGCAATTAAGACAAAATCAAAACCATCAAGCAAATAGCCAAGCCATGCGGCTGAGAAAGCCCGCCACTGGGATTTATTAAGGTGTTTGTACCATGGAATGGCTTTTGTTATTCCACTCATGTTGCTCTCCTGTGATGAGCAAATTGCAATACCTACGTGCCTAAAGAGTGAGTGCGACACACTCAAATGAAGTAAAACTCCATTTAATAATTTTACAGGAAGCAAAACACCACAAGTGCATAGACTGAAATGTGTGAACACCATCATAGAGGTCAGCATGACGGAGGATAAAAAATCGATCTGCGTCACAACATGCCGTCGTCATCGGTACAGGTGTGCGCAAAATGGCGGCTATTACACGGTTTTTACACCGATTTTCTTGCCTGACCGCAGGCGCTGCCCCATCATTACCCACTCAGTCAGCGTGAAGAGCAGGAAGCAATGGAGAGTCCGAACTCACCGGTTAAGGCCGGAAAAATACTTGATACTCTGGGGGCGATGCAGAGTAGCCTGACCCGCGTCGGGCAGCGTATTGCCAACTACATCATGACGTCACCCCATAAGGTGACGCAGCTTTCCATTGCCGATCTTTCACAGGAGATCAATGCTGGCGAAGCGTCGGTGATCCGTTTCTGCCGCCTGCTGGGCTATAAGGGCTTTCAGAATTTCAAAATGGAGCTGGCCATTGAGCTGGCGATGGTCGACAGCGATGACAGCAGCACGCTGCTGGACGCTGAAGTGGTGGAAAACGATGACGCCCACACGATTGGTCTTAAGCTGCAAGGCGCGATTGCCAACGTGCTGTCCGAAACGCTGAATCTGCTGGATATGCGCCAGGTCGAACAGGTTGTCGATGCGCTGCACGCCTGCAATAGCGCCTATATTTTTGGCGTGGGCGCGTCTGGCGTCACCGCCGAAGATATGAAGCATAAGCTGATGCGTATCGGTATGCGCGTGGATGCGCTCACCAACAATCACTTTATGTACATGCAGGCTTCCCTGCTCAAACCGGGCGATGTCGCCGTCGGCATCAGCCATTCAGGCCACTCCCCGGAAACCACCCATGCGCTGCACCTTGCCAAAGAAGCGGGCGCGACCACCGTCGCGCTGACCCATAACCTGGGCTCACCGCTGAGCAAAGTCGCTGATTTTACGCTGATTAATGGTAATCGACAGGGGCGCCTGCAGGGTGACTCCATCGGAACCAAGACCGCGCAGCTGTTCGTGCTGGATCTCATCTACACCCTGCTGGTGCAGAAAGATCCGGAGCAGGCGAAGGCCAATAAACTGCGCACCATGGACGCCTTAACGGTTCCTCGTCAGGCCTAATTTAGTGCGGCCGATCACACTCTGATACTCTCGTTTTTCTCTATGGGTATCATTTGTCCGCAAAGTGGAGTTATGCTTCATTTTAACTTTTAGTTAAGAAGAAAAACACCGATTGAGGTTTACATGGAAAAGCTAACAGGTCTTATCGCTGCGCCGCACACCCCTTTCGACAGCCACGGTGAAGTAAACTATCCGGTCATTGATCAGATTGCCGAGCATCTTATTGGCCAGGGCGTGAAGGGCGTGTACGTTCTTGGCACCACCGGCGAGGGCATCCACTGCTCCGTTGCTGAACGTAAAAAGGTCGCCGAGCGCTGGGTCGCGGCCAGCCACGGTAAGCTCAGCATTACGCTCCATACTGGCGCGCTGAGCATCGCCGACTCGCTGGATCTAAGCCGTCACGCGGAGACGTTAGATATTTTCGCCACCTCGGTGATTGGCCCCTGCTTCTTTAAACCGTCCAGCGTCGACGACCTGGTGGAATATTGCCGGCTTAACGCCGCCGCCGCGCCATCGAAGGGGTTCTACTACTATCACTCGGGAATGTCCGGGCTAAGCCTCGATATGGAACAGTTCCTGATTGCCGCTGCGGATAAAATTCCGAACCTGTCCGGTATGAAGTTTAACTCCAGCGACATGTACGAGTTCCAGCGTTGCCTGCGCGTTAACAACGGCCAGTTCGATATTCCCTTCGGCGTGGACGAATTTTTACCGGCGGGGCTCGCCTGCGGAGCGATTGGCGCAGTAGGCAGTACCTATAACTATGCCGCACCGCTCTATCTTCGCCTGATCGATAGCTTCAATCAGGGCAACCACCAGGACGTGGCGGCCTGCATGGACAAAGTGATCGCCATCATTCGCGTGCTGGTGCAGTACGGCGGCGTGGCGGCCGGGAAGCTGGCCATGCAGCTGCACGGTATCGACGTGGGCGACCCGCGCCGTCCGCTCCGCCCGATGACGGCGGAACAAAAGCAGGACGCGCTGGCGAAATTCCGTGCGGCTGAGTTTATTTAACGGTTACGGTCACCGCCTGTACGGAGGCCGTGCGCGCTGAACCCTCACCCCGGCCCTCTCCCTGAAAGGGAGAGGGAGAAAACCCTGCATTAAGCCCACCAACTCTACCGTACAGTCCCTCTCCCCTTTCAGGAGAGGGCAAAACCCTGCATTAAACCCACCAACCGCACCGTACAGTCCCTCTCCCCTTTCAGGAGAGGGCAAAACCCTGCATTAAACCCACCAACCGCACCGTACAGTCCCCTCGCCGCTTTGGGGAGAGGGTTAGGGTGAGGGGGGCCCCCCATCCCAACACCTGAAACCGATTTCATTACTGTACAAATACAAGACAGATCACACTTCTTTACATCTCACTTTGCATCCGACTAAGTGTTTCTATAAAAGAAACACTAACAACAATCATATGACGCCTCTTACCTTTTAAACCTTAAAATGATGAGAACACCTCTATGTCAGAACAACCGATAACAAGATCTGCCGCCCGCTCGACCGGTCGGGTACGCTTCTTTGTGCTAGGCCTGGTGTTTATTAATATTATTATCAACTACATGGACCGAACGAACCTCTCGGTCGCGGCCACGCAGATGTCCGGCGAGCTGCAGTTTACCCCGCTCCAGATGGGGCTTATCTTCTCCGCATTCGGCTGGATCTACGCCGCATTGCAGATCCCCGGCGGCTTTCTGATCGACCGTCTCGGTTCTCGCCTGGTCTACGGCGTGGGGCTGTTTATCTGGTCGTTGATTACCGCGCTGCACGCCGTCGCCAACAGCTTTGGCGCGCTGGTTGGCCTGCGTCTGGGCGTCGGGGCGTTTGAAGCGCCGGTGATGCCGTCAAACAACCGCGTGATCTCCAGCTGGTTCCCGGAGCAGGAACGCGCTACGGCGATCGGTATTTACTCTTCCGCCCAGTTTGTCGGCATGGCGCTGATGACCCCGGTGCTGTTTCATATTCAGGATCTCTTCGGCTGGCGCGGGCTGTTTCTGATCACCGGCGTGGTGGGGATGATTTGGGGCGTGTTGTGGTACTGCGTCTACCGCGATCCGCTGGATCACAAAACCGTATCGAAAGCCGAACTGGATCACCTGCGCGACGGCGGCGCGGTCATGGAAAGCCGCGAGAACGCCGCTAAGCGTCCGTTCAGCTGGCAGGATCTGGGGCTGATGTTTAAAAGCCGTAAGCTGATTGGCATCTACTTCGGCCAGTTCACCATCTCGGCCACCTTCTGGTTCTTCCTGACCTGGTTCCCGACCTATCTGGTGCAGTATCGCCATATGGACTTTATTAAGTCCGGCTACGTCGCCTCTGTTCCTTACCTCGCGGCGTTTGTCGGCGTGCTGCTGGCAGGGTTTGTATCAGACCGTCTGATTCGTCGTGGCGTCTCCGCCAGCTTTGCCCGTAAAGCACCGGTCATTCTGGGGATGGCGTTGACGCTGTTTATCCTTGGCGCCAACTACACCGATGACCCCACGCTGATCATCCTGTTTATGTCCATCGCCTTCTTCGGCAACGGTCTGGCGACAATTACCTGGGTGTTTGTGACAGCCCTCGCGCCGCGTCATCTGATTGGTCTGGCGGGCGGCGTCTTCAACTTTACCGGCGCGCTCTCTTCGATCGTCGTGCCAATCGCTATCGGCGCGCTGATCGACGGGCATAACTTCGCCCCAGCGCTCGGTTTTATCGCCGTACTGGCCTGTCTGGGGATCTGCTCTTATCTGTTCGTGGTCGGCAAGATTGACCTCGACAGCGACAAGGCTACGCCGTCAGTCGGTCGCAAAGCGTGATGAGTTCGGCCAGCCGCGCGGCGGTCTGTTCCGGGATGGGATCATACATCCCGGCAAAAGCCAGCGCCGCCTTGTGTGAACCGAACTGAATCGGCCTGGCGAGAGAGACTTCGCCGTCGTCGTGCGGCCAGACCACATGGCCCAGCTGACGCTGCTGCTGAAGGTACGGCGCAATGCGCGCCATCTCTTCCGCGCTAAAGCGTTGGGCCAGCATCTCGTCGTCTTCGGCGGCGAGCAGCGCAATACCGATGACCGACTCACAGGCCGGCATCATGTGAAAACCCGCCAGCGCCTGGCTGATATGGCTGCCGGGGCGGGAGTGGAAGATGTAGATAACCTGGTCCTCCCACAGGACGCCCATCGCCACCACGATATCTTTCGGGGCGTAGGTTTCCAGCAGCGGGAGGGCTTTTGAAAACAGCGTTGAACCGCGGATCGCCTGTGCGGCCAGCGCGTGAATACCGGGCCCAGGCAGATAGCGACGCTGCTCGTCCTGGGTGGTCAAGCCGATGGCCGCCATGGTCATCAGCAGACGGTTCACGCGGGTGGGGTTAATGCCCATCAGCCGCGCCAGCTCGCGACAACCGATAGCCCGATCGCTGGACACCAGATACTGCAGGCAGCGAATACCGTCGATAAGGCTTTGATTAGGTTGAGACGACATAGCGGGATCCCGTTTTTTTAAAGACTATTATTTTATCGCCAGAAAGGCAGGAATTACAATTTATGCAAATTTTCCAGCAAACCCATGAACGTGATTTTCCCCACCAGACCCTACGCACCGATCTGCTGGTCGCCGGCGGCGGCCTGGCCGGGCTATGCGCCGCGCTCGCTGCCGCCCGCGACGGTTTGCAGGTCGTACTGGTGCAGGACCGACCGGTGCTTGGGGGCAACGCCTCCAGCGAAGTGCGCCTGTGGGCCAACGGCGCAACGTCGCACATGGGTAACAATAACCGCTGGTCGCGCGAAGGCGGCATTATGGGCGAAATTCTCGAAGAGAACCTGTGGCGCAATAAAGAAGGCAACCCGATGATGTTCGACCTGCTGCTGCTGGATTTAGCGCAGCGGGAAAAGAACCTCACCCTATTGCTGAACACCGCCATTTACGCCGTTGAGCGCGAAGGCCAGCGCATTACCGAAGCCACCGGCTTTAACGCCGTCAATGAGACCTTCTATCACATTCAGGCCGCACAGTTCTGCGACGCCACCGGCGACGGCGTGCTGGGCCATCTGGCGGGCGCAGAGTACCGCGTCGGCGCGGAAGACGCTGAAGAACTGGGCGAAAAAATGGCCCCCGGCGATAACTTCGGCCACAAGCTCGGCCACTCTATCTATTTCTACACCCGCAAAAGCAGCGGGCCGGTGAAGTTCGTGCCGCCCTCTTTTGCCTTGCAGGACATTGAAGCTATTCCGCGCTACAAGCGTCTGACCTCGACGCTGAACGGCTGCGATTTATGGTGGCTGGAATGGGGCGGACGTCTTGATACCATCCACGACAGCGAGCAGATCAAATGGGAGCTGTGGAAAATTGTCTGGGGCGTGTGGGACTACATTAAAAACTCCGGCGAATTCCCGGAAGCCGAAAACCTGACCATCGAGTGGGTCGGTTCAATTCCCGGCAAACGCGAGAGCCGCCGCTTTATCGGCGACCATCTGCTGTGCCAGCAGGACATCATCGAGCAGCGTGACCACTACGACGCGGTGGGCTACGGCGGCTGGTCTATCGACCTGCACCCGGCGGACGGCGTCTATAGCAAACATGACGGCTGCCGCCAGTTCCACAGCAAAGGCACCTACACCATTCCGTATCGCAGCCTCTACAGCCGCTCGCTGGATAACCTGTTCCTGACCGGCCGCCTGATTTCCGCCTCTCACGTCGCCTTCGGCAGCGCCCGTGTGATGTGTACCTGCGGTCTGCTGGGTGAAGTGGTGGGCCGCGCGGCCGCGCTCTGTCAGCAGCATCAGCTCAGCGCGCCGCAGCTGGCGGAAGCCAAACACATCGACAAACTCCAGCAGCATCTCCAGCAAACCGGTTGTTACATTCCGCGTCAGCATCTGCGCGACCCGGCGCGCGGCGCGCGAGTGAGCGCCAGCAGCGAACTGGCGCTGACCGCCCTCCCCGCCAGCGGCCGCTGGATGGCGCTGGAAGAACGCATGGCGCTGCTGCTGCCGGTCAAAGCCGGTGAAGCGCTGCCGGCTCTGCGCTTTACCCTGCGCGCCGCCAGCGCACAGCCGGTGAACATCAGCCTGTTGAGCAGCCAGAAGGCCGCCAACTATTGTGCTGACACCTTGCTCGACGAACGGACGTTAACGGTGCAGGAAGCCGGGGAATACCTCGTTGAGTTTGGCTGGCAGAGCGACGTTGACCGCTATCTGTTTATCGCCTTCGAGCGCAACAGCGAGGTGGAGATGGCGCTAAGCGACGTGGCGCTGCCGGGTATCATGACGGTATTCAACAGCCAGAACGCCCGCGTGGCCAAGCACCCGCGTCAGGTGGTGGACGGGGATTACGGCGTCGAGGCGTTTGATTTCTGGGTGCCGCGCCGCCGCCCACACCAGATCATGCCCGTGATCCAGTTCGCCACGCCGCTGCGCTGCTACAACGTGCAAAACCTGCTGAACGGCCGTCTGCGCCCGGAACAACAGATTAATGGCTGGGCACCCGCGCTGGACGACGCCGCGCCGCGCCTGACCTGGCAGTGGGACACGCCGCAGACCGTGCAGTCGCTGACGCTGATGCTGGACAATGACTTTGATAACGCGATGGAAACCGTACAGATGGGCCACGCAGAGGCGGTCACGCCGCATTGCACCACCCACTATCGGCTGTGGGCCGACGATACGCTGATTGCCGAAGTGAGCGACAACCGTCACTCGGTTTGCCAGCACACGCTGGAAGCACCGCGCACAGTGTCAAAAATCACCCTTGAGCTGGTGAAATCGGCGGGGGGCGTGCCCGCGGTTTATTCGCTGAACGTGAAATAACGGCGCATTCTAAACCGTCAAAAATAGCCTTAACGGCCCCTCGCTCTTTTCAGTGCGAGGGGTTTTAATCTTTAAATCGTATATATTAAGCACAACGCATTAGCCATCATAAATATTAACGACCGGCTTTAACAATTTTATTTTTCGCCCATAACACCTGTTTTGGCATAAAACATAAGAGAACGTAAACTTTTTAAAATAGCCCCGTTAAAACTTTCGTAGCGTATATAATTTCATGACTTAATACTTAAAATAATTATAAGGTATTACCATGAAAAACTTATACTTACTGAACAACCACGTTTATTTCAACCCTGTTTCCGGCATGCTTTCGCCGTCCCCTTGTTTCTCCAGCAAAGTCGCGCTGAGCAAACCCGCCAGCCACTGTCTAAAATTGCTGATTAGTAAGCAGGGTGAAATATGTTGTTATCCTTATCTAAGCCATCAAATCTGGGGAGACCGTGGAAAATGGATGAGTAATAATACTATCCATCAATATATTTATCAGCTACGTAACCGTCTGAAAAAAGTCGGCATTGAACAAGAAGCAATTATTACCGTCCCACGCAGAGGGTTTCAGCTTTGTCCAAACTTTGCTGTTTTGCCCGTAGATTCCCCCCATCATAAAGCGGGGATTGCGCTCATTACGCAACCCGATGAAAAGGGGATAGATAGCACGACGCTTTCATCCTGGATCCTATACACGCTGATTATCATGAACGTGTTGTTAACCCTCATTCTGGGGGCCATGATATTCAGCTAGTGAAGGCGTCAACAGAAACAGGCTGAAAGCGATTGTCATGAGAAAAGCTCAAAACGGTACCTAACCCGTGATTTTTTCTCAGCATAATCACTCGTATTTGATCGTAAAGTTTGCCGTTGCGTTAGCCTCTCCGGCCTGGATGCTGCTTTCTGTTTGCACATAGCGGGCCGTAAAGGCGTAGTTATTGAGCCCGCTGGTGGTGGTGCCCAGCGACAGCGCCTCTCCAAGCGTTACTTTGTTCTGCCCATAGAGTAATTCCAGGCCAACGCCCTTAGCGGTGGTGGTGGCATCAGGATTGTTTAACGGCAAGACGCTTCCTGAGGTTGTCGATATCCCGGTAAACGTAATCGTCGGTTTAATGCTGGAGTCACAGTTCATTCCGAGCGTGAAGCCCGTACTGCCAGCGCTACTGCCGACGCCGTTAAAATGCGAGACATGCACATCCCCCAGGGAAACTGATGGCGTGCTGTTGGTTAATTGACAGCTTTTAACGTTGACGACAAAGCTGTTAAGCATGATATCAACCATATTCACGCCATCGGAGGTGCGCCAGCGGGTTAATATGCCTGCAGGAACGACGCCACCCTGCGAGATTCGGCCCGCCTGATACAAATAAACGGTAGCATTGCCAATATCAGTCCAGCGCCCGGCACCGCTATTAATCGAGCTCGCGATACGACTGTATTCGCCGCCCGCGTTTGTCGGGAATTTGATGCCTGTCGCGGTCCCTTGGGCGAACACAATATACATGTAGAGATTAGGAATACCGGTCTCAATATAACCGGTACCTCCCGGCGAATATCCCAACCGCAACGTATAGGAACTGTCCGTCATCATAAAACTCTCTCCTCCGTTGCAGGAGGCAATACGCAGCGATGAGTTAATGCCCATCGCCGCCGCCATGGTGCCAGCGCTGATCGCGCGCGTCTGTTTCTGTGTCCCCGCACTCACGCCCGGATCAAAGGTTTCGGTGGAAAAGGAGACCGAGACGCTTCCGGCCTTCCCTCCATTTTGCAGCGTGCAAGTCGCCAGTGCGTTGCTCGAGCCCATGAACAAAGCAAACAGCGCCGCAGTTGCAGCATATCCTCTCATCATCACTCCTTAATTAGTCCGGCACTCAAGGTCCATCAGGGCGATACCCTTAGTCTTTTTCACACTGCCAAAGTCGACCGATGCCAGACAACGATTGTGATTGCCCCAGGCGACGCTGAGCGTCGCGCGCTCGTTGAGTCCGCTCAGATAGACCTCGCCATGTTCATTGACGATTCCACTATGGCCGTCTCCGGCATTGACCATCGCGCCGTAAGGTACGTTTTTCCCCTGCCAGCGTAGTCGGGCGTAAAGACGGTTTCCGCGCTGCGGTTTAAACTCCGCCAGCACCAGGGCTTCGCGGCTGGGTACTACGCGCTGCATGGTATTGCCAATCTCCACGTCGTCATCGGCGCTTTGCGCGTCAATCGGTATGATGTTTTCCTGGTAAACGGTTAGCCACGGCACAATGGCGTTGCCCGCGCTATCGGTGGCGACGCCGGTGGTATTTTTCACTTTAAGGCTGCCGCCGCCCGGCGCATGCACCAGCGCGCTGGCACCGCCTTCCGGCAGCTCCTGACCTAGCGTCAGGCCGTAAGGATGCAGCACGACGGATCCCTGTAGGCCGTAGTTCAAACGGCGGTTTTCACCGTATTCCGTGGAATAGCCCGCTGACGCCACGCCTTTACTGCCGGTATAGCGCAGGCTGGCGGCGCTGCCGTTGCTATGCCCTGATTGGTCATCGCGGCTGTAGCTTTGCGACAGGGCATAGTTGAGATTGCGATCGCGTAACGCGGTCCCCGACAACGTCGCCTGGCTCTGGCTGCGCCCGCTTTTCGAGTGCGTCTGGCTGTAGCTCACCAGCGCTGTATTATTTGGGCTCAGCCAACGGCTCAACGGTAAGGAAAGGTTTAACGAGGCAATTCTATCGTTGCCCTCGCGCCCCTGGGTCTGGTTATCGCTGTAGCTCAGCGATACGCCCACACCAGCAATATTCACGTTGTATCCGAACGTCATCGAACGCGTTTTGCCGCCGTTACCCTGCCAGTAGTTTTGCTGATACGCGGAGAAGGTCAGCCCGCCCCACTCGCCAAGGCTTTGGTTAAGAATCACCTGCATACGCTGCTTTGGCTGGCCGTACTGGCGCGCATCGTTATCGCGCCAGGCTTCACTGGCCTCTTCAAAGCTGTAATAGCCCGAGGTTGAGTAGCGATATCCCGCCAGCGTCATGGTGGTATCGGTAGCGGTGATATTTTTGCTGTAGCGGAACTGCACGGAATTACCCTGCGCCGCATCGCGATCGGCGAAGCGACTTTTAGCATGGGTAAAATCGAGAGAAACCGCCCCCAGCTCACCCAGCCCCTGGCCGACACCAATTGCCGCCGCCGCATAGTGTTCCGCGCCCATAACGCCGCCGTACAGCGTAGTGGCATTTAGCAGGCCGTAGACCACCTCACCCTGCGCAAAATTCTGCAGGATCGCGTCAGTAGAATCGCTGCGGTACTTACCGCTGCTGAAGGCATATTTCAACTGCCCTTCGCGCACCATCGCCGGCGCCGAGGAAAACGGCTGCACAAACGTACGCACGCTGCCATCCTCTTCACGAACGGTTACCTCAAGGTCGCCGCTCGATGAGGTGGGATAGAGATCGGTTATCTCAAACGCTCCAGGCGGTACCCAGGACTGATAGATGATATTGCCTTTCTGTCGCACTTCGATCTGTGCGTGACTCATGGCGATACCGCGGATAATCGGTGCGAACCCCTGCTGGCTCTGCGGCAGCATACCGTCGTCGGAAGCCAGCATTAGCCCGCTAAAATTAAAGCTGTCGAACACCAGCGCCGTCGTCGCCGTTTCGCCGATTTTCAGCCGCGAACGCAGCGTGCGAATATCACGCTCAAGCCAGGTTTGCATACTCTGCCAGCGATCGCCGTCATGGCTATCATGGCTGTAATAACTGTAGTTACGCACCCGCCAGGGCCCCAGGTTGGCGCCGCTGCGCAGATTCAGATACTGCGAACTCTCCTTCCCCTCGCTGTAATGTGACTCCATGCCGTTCAGGTTGTAACTGGTAAAGAGCATCGGCAAACCGTCATCCCAGCGCGCCGGCGAGACGTCGCCGCGTATCTGTGGCTTCAACGCTGCCTGAGGAACCGAGAGCAATAGTTGCTGCCGCGCTGGGTCAAAGAGGCTCGTCGCTTGCGGAATATAGTTATCGATATCGGTCAACGTCCGATCGGCCCCGAGGGCCGCCAGCGACGGAAATTGCTCAGTGCGCACACCGAGCTCGGCGAGCAGCGCGGGGGAATAGACCGCGCAAAGCGTCTTTCCGCAGGCATCGAAGGCAATGTTACGCTGCCCCGCTGAAATGCCGTTTACCAGCACCTCAACGTTCAAGCTACCCGCTGATGCGGTCGAGGCATCGCTGAATGACTGAAGATTGAGCTGCTGCTTTTGCTCATCAGACAGATCTAAGGCGTTGGTATCAAAATAGAGATCGGCATGCGCGGTGAGGGGCGTACAGCCCCAGGTCAGCAAAAGCGCCAGCTTTTTTACTCTCATCTTCAATGTCCATATTCTGCTGATGCTCAGAATTTCAGCGTGAAAGTTGGTGTTAGCCCGCCATAATCATTGATTGCCTGAATTTCAAGCTGCCCCTGTCGCTGGCCGTGCGGGATCGCGTGTGTGGCAAAAGGGGCGATATAACCCGGCGAGTTCACAGGCAGACCGTTCACTCTCAGCGAGCCGATATTGATAAAATAGGGAGTGGGATTGCGCAGCGTGATGGCCTTTCCATCTCCCTGAGCACTAACCTGCTTCACCGCGTCGCTCGCCGCCGCCGCGTTCAGCGACGATGGTCGCCAGATCAGTTTCATCACGCTCTTAGTGGCAATCAGCATTCGGTTATGTTCACGATTGTCCGATGCGGGAATAGCCTTCACGTTCAACCAGAATAACGATTCACGATCGCTCGCCAGCCCTTCACGAATTTTTGTAATACGAATTTGCCAGGTGGTATCTGGCATTAATTTAAAAAGCGGTGGAGTAATAACGAAAGGTGCCGCCGAAGTTCCCCGATCACTATTCTCCAGCCATGACTGAACCAGATACGGCCGATTTTCGCCGGAAGTGCTGATGGTTATTGCCGCTTCTTTTTCCGATTCGTTATAAATGACACGGGTCGCACTGAGTGTAATACCCGCCCATACCGGGTGCATACCGCAGATAATCAGCAGTAGCGAAGTTAATAATTTCACTTATTATTCTCCAGAGCAGATTAACCGGAGTAAAAGAGCTGGCTCAGCACCAGCCCGCAATAACTTATGGATAAACAATGGTAAAGTTGGAGGTCGCGGAAATATCCCCGCTGGTCACGGTGGCCGCAGTAGATTGCAGTTTGGCCGAGAAATTCAGGGTATTTGCCGCAGTTTTTGACAGCACATATGCGCTGGACGGTGTATTTGGCAGCACCTGCTGATTATTCGCATCATACAACGCAATTCCTACAGCGCTTGCTTTACCCGTCCCGCTATCGATCTGGAACAGCTTACCTTCCGGGTCGGCATTGCCGTCAAAGCGGACGGTGGCACTTTCGTATGGGCAATTCGTGAGGGTCAGTTGGAAGGAACGGCCGCCAACCGTATCCCCTTTTGCTACAAAAGAGCTGGCGGCAATGGTACCAAAATCAACGGTGACGGCAGAGGTGGAAATGGTGCATGAAGTATCGGTAATATTACCGGTAAAGGTAATGGTACCATCGCTGGCAAAGGCACTGGCGCTACATAATAAAAACGCTAAAGACGCGATGTGTTTCATAAAAGTATCCTTCTAAATGAAAACCTCCCTGGCTTTTTTATGCCACTAATGGAGGTGCTGTTGATAATGCAAACTGAATAACCGTTTTTTAAATTATTGAGGAAATACGCATAATCTTATGCAGTTCAATAATATTCTTTACACCCAGCTTGGCATAAATTCTTTGTCGATGGGTGTATACGGTTTTTGTACTGATATATAACTCATCGGCAATTTCTGCCGGGCTTTTCCCCTGCGCCAGATGGTTTATCACTTCCAACTCTCTTTTCGATAGCCCGGAAAACATTGAATCAGAACAGTTGACCATTAAACGCTTTGAGCGCGAAAAACGATTTAACATCAGCGTCGAGCGGCGCTGCATCAATGCCCCCAGTTGCACCAGGTTACGCTTTATCCCCGAAATATTTTCATAGCGGTTAACCAAAATGTCGCACAATGACATTAATACTCTGGTAAAAGGGTTTTGATAATCAAAGAATTCATTCACGATGACCATCACACGAATCGTCGGATACTCACGTTTAATTCTGCTTAGAATGCTAATCGTCTGCGCGCTGAGATCATCATGAATATCGACAATAAGTGCGCTGCAGCTGTTAATAGTTAATACGTGATTAATATTTTGCTGATAATTCGCGTGAAAAATATTGGTCACGGTATTTTTCTGCATCAACGTGGGAACGTCAGCTTTCACTTCACTTAAGAGTAGCGTTATCGCTTCGCTAAAAATAAAGTCGTCACTTAAAATCAGTATTGAACTCAATATGGCGCTCCATCATCTAATAAATTCTATTTAATATCCTCACTCACACTTCACCCCATATTTCTTACAATTGATGAACAAATTTTAAATAAAATAACCATACTCTTTCAATTGGGATTACTCCTCACTCTTTGTACTAAAACTCCTAAAGATGGTTGTTATTGACCTCCATTAAGGAAAGTTCCTTTTTTAAAGATAAAACGGCCTCACCATTAAATCCAATGACATTTTATCAACATATCAATTAAGATATTAATCTTTAAATATCAATGAGTTAATCACAACCATTTCAGATTATTAAGCGTTAATGATGCTGATTCATGATTCCATTAATCAACGCTTTTAGCAGGTTTTACTCTTTTTTGGCGAGGGGGCCACGGTGCTATCGGTGGCCATTTTCAAATTATGATATAATCCCAAAGAGGTAGTTTTTGAATAATTCTGCAATGAATCGGCGATTCACAACAAATATTTTCAACAAAACATTTCACAGTGGATATGTGCGGAAAGGTAATCAATCGACAAATGATTTGCAGAGAAAAGAAGTGGCCCGCTGACAGCAGACCACTGGCTTGCTTTAAATTGCCACTAAGTGTCTGACGCCCTGCGCCTCCATGTCTTCACCGCGCCCGCGTTGAATAATTGTGCCACGCGACATCACCAGATAATTGTCCGCCAGTTCGGCGGCAAAATCATAAAATTGCTCAACCAGCAGAATCGCCATATCACCGCGATTGGCGAGACTGCGGATCACGGCGCCAATTTCTTTTATCACGGAAGGCTGAATACCTTCCGTCGGCTCATCGAGAATAAGTAATGACGGCTGACAGGCCAACGCACGGCCAATGGCTAACTGCTGCTGCTGGCCGCCGGAGAGATCGCCGCCGCGTCGCTGCTTCATTTCGCGCAGCACCGGAAACAGCGCGTAGATCTCTTCCGGTACCCCCTTCGCCTGGCTGCCGGAGAAGCGTGATAACCCCATCAGCAGGTTCTCTTCGACCGTCAGACGCGGGAAAATCTCGCGCCCCTGCGGTACGTAGGCAATCCCCTGCTGCACCCGCTGATGCGGTTTACTGGCGTTAATCAGCTTACCTTGCCAGTGGATGGTGCCGGACTTTGCCGGAATCAGCCCCATCAGACATTTCAGCAGCGTGGTTTTCCCCACGCCGTTGCGCCCCAGCAGGCAGGTGATTTCGCCGGGCGTGGTGTCAAAAGAGAGGCCGCGCAAAATGTGGCTGCCGCCGTAATACTGATTTAAATCATTAACCTGTAACATATCAGCGCCCCAGATAAACGTCGATAACCTGCTCGTTGGCCTGCACTTCACGCAGCGAGCCTTCCGCCAGCACCTGCCCCTGATGCAGAACGGTGACGTGGTCGGCAATGGTTTCCACAAAGCCCATGTCGTGCTCCACCACCATCAGCGAGTGCTTACCGGCCAGCGTGCGGAATAGCTCGGCGATATAGTCGGTTTCCGCATCGGTCAGCCCGGCGGCAGGCTCGTCCAGCAGCAGCAGATGCGGCTCCTGCACCAGCAGCATGCCGATTTCTAAAAACTGTTTTTGCCCATGAGAAAGCAGCCCGGACGGGCGATGACGATGCGCGGTCAGCCGCAGCAGCTCCAGCACTTCGTCAATGCGATCCCGCTGGACGCCGGTGAGTTTGGCCCGCAGGCAGGTCCACACTGACTTATCCATCTTCAGGGCGATTTCGAGGTTTTCCGTCACGCTCAGCGCTTCAAATACCGTCGGCTTCTGGAATTTACGCCCAATTCCGGCGCGGGCAATCTCCACCGATGACATCCCCATCAGGTCGATATTCTGGTCGTAGGTCACCGTGCCGCTGTCGGGCCGCGTTTTACCGGTAATCACGTCCATCAGCGTGGTTTTTCCCGCACCGTTTGGGCCAATCACGCAGCGCAGCTCGCCGACGCCAATCTTCAGCGACAGGTTGGTCAGCGCGCGAAAAGCGTCAAAAGTGACATTGATGTTATTCAGCTCCAGCACCGGATCGGTGGTATCGCGATAGCGATCCTGAAGATGCGGTTGGGTAAACAGTGAATCAGTCATGCTTCCTCCGTTTAAGCAGGCCAATCACGCCGCGCGGCAGGAACAGCGTGACGAGGATAAACATCAGGCCGAGGAAAAAGAGCCAGAAATCCGGGAAGGCGACGGTGAAATAGCTTTTGGCACCGTTGACGATCCCCGCGCCGAGAATCGGGCCAATCAGCGTGCCGCGCCCACCGAGCGCCACCCAGATAGCGGCTTCAATCGAGTTGGTCGGCGACATTTCACTGGGGTTGATAATCCCCACCTGCGGCACGTACAGCGCCCCCACCAGCCCGCACAGCACGGCGGAAAGGGTCCAGATAAACAGCTTGAAGCCTTTCGGGTCGTAACCGCAGAACATCAGGCGGTTTTCCGCATCGCGCACGGCGGTGAGCACGCGGCCAAACTTGCTGCGGGTGAGCAACAGGCCGATGGCCAGCGAAGCGGCCAGCAGCAGAACCGTGGCGACAAACAGCGCGATTCGCGTACCGGTGGCGGAGACCGGGAAGCCCAGTAGCGTGGTAAAACCGGTAAAGCCGTTGTTGCCGCCAAACCCGGTTTCGTTGCGGAAAAACAGCAGCATCCCGGCGTAGGTCAGCGCCTGCGTCATGATGGAGAAGTAGACATCTTTAATCCGCGAGCGAAACGCAAAGTAGCCAAATACCAGCGCCAGCAGACCCGGCACGAGAATAATCAGGCACAGCGCCCACGCGAAATGCTGGGTGCCCGCCCAGAACCAGGGTAGTTCGCTCCACGACAGAAAGGACATAAAGGCTGGCAGACCCTCGCCCGCCGCCTGGCGCATCAGGTACATCCCCATTGCATAGCCGCCCAGCGCGAAGAACAGACCATGGCCCAGCGACAGCAATCCGGCGTAGCCCCATACCAGGTCGAGCGCCACCGCCACCACCGCGTAGCACAGGATCTTGCCAATGAGCGTCAGCGTGTAGGTTGAGATAGCCAGCGGATGCGCCGCAGGCAGTAGCGCGAAGAAAGGCAGCACCAGCAGCGCCGCCAGTACCAACGCCGCCAGCGAGCCGGTAAGACGCGGCGCGCGACGGGCGATCGTTAACGTAATAGGTTGGCTCATCAGTCAATTACCCGCCCTTTGAATGCGAACAATCCTTGCGGCCGTTTCTGAATAAACAGCACGATCAAGACCAGAATGGCTATTTTGCCCAGCACTGCGCCAATCTGCGGCTCCAGCACTTTGTTGAGTACGCCAAGCCCCAGCGCCGCCGCCACGGTGCCCGCCAGCTGCCCCACGCCGCCGGTCACCACCACCAGGAAAGAGTCGATGATGTACCCCTGCCCCAGCTCCGGGCCGACGTTGCCCAGCTGCGACAGCGCCACGCCGCCGAGCCCGGCGATGCCGGACCCCAGACCAAAAGCCAGCATATCGACGCGCCCGGTCGGTACGCCGCAACAGTCGGCCATGCGACGATTTTGCGTGACCGCGCGTACGTTCATCCCCAGGCGGGTTTTATTGAGCAGCAGCCAGGTCAGCGCCAGCACGCCAGCCACAAACACAATCACCGCAATACGGTTGTACGGCAGCACCAGATTTGGCAACGCGTTCCAGCCGCCCGACAGCCAGGCCGGGTTCGCCACTTCCAGGTTCTGGGTGCCAAACAACACGCGCACCAGTTGGATCAGCATCAGGCTGATGCCCCAGGTGGCCAGCAGCGTCTCCAGAGGACGCCCGTAAAGGTGACGAATAATGGTGCGCTCCAGCGCCATTCCCACCGCCGCGGTGATAAAAAACGCGACCGGCAGCGCCACCAGCGGGTAAAGCACCAGCCACTCCGGGGCCAGGCGCTGGAAGGCGTCTTGCACCAGCCACGTGGAATACGCGCCCAGCATCAGCATTTCGCCGTGAGCCATATTGATAACCCCCAGCAGGCCGTAGGTGATCGCCAGCCCCAGCGCGGCAAGCAGCAGGATTGAGCCCAGCGAAATGCCGCTAAACGCCTGCCCCAGCCAGTCGCCCCACTTCAGGCGCTGCTGTACGTGTTTGAGGCTGTCCGCCGCCGCCGCGCGCACCGCCGCATCCGGTTCGTTTTGCGCTTGCGTCAAGCGGCTGAGGCTAGACTGCACCTGTGGATCGCTGGCCTCGCCCAGCAGTTTTACCGCCTGCAGGCGCTGCTCAGCGCGGCTATCAGATAGCTGGAGGTTGGCGACAGCAATGGCCAGCGCGGTATGAACGCGGCTGTCATGTTCGGCGGCCAGACGCTGTGTCAGCATCGGCAACTGATCCTGCCGGGCACTGTTTTGCAGCGTCTTCGCTGCGTTCAGACGGACTTTATCGTCCTCGCTCACCAGTTGATGTGAGGCCAGAGCACTGGCTACCAGTCCTCGGATGCGGTTGTTCATAAACACTTTTTTGGTATTGCCCGCCGGTACGGCCTCGCCTTCGAGCGGCACCAGTTTGCCGCCCTGTTCATTGAACAAATGGCCCTGCGCGTCGCTCACCACCGATTCATGGCTAAGGGCTTCCAGCAGCGGCAGACGCGAAGGCTGCGGATCCACAGCCCAATGCTGGAGCAGTAGCGCCTGCTCGCTGCGGCTGGCCTGTCCGAAATCGGCCGCCGCGCCAGCCCGCGCCGGGGAGCTGAGCATGGCGGCGCAGAAAAAGAGAATGGCGAAAGCCGACCATCGCGCCGCCCGCGATGTGCTGATGCGAAATGTCATCGTTGAATTCCTGTTGGTATACAAGATGGAATTCATTTAGCAAGGCATGTGCCAAAAATTTAACAGACTGTTTATAAAAGGCTTAACGGTAAATCCACTTGAAGAGGTCGTCAGCGCGCGCACCGAAACGGCACATTCGCGCACGTTATTAGCGCAATCCATCACAAGGAAAGAATATCACCGCCTTTTCCTTCCAGATGGCTGGCTTATGGCTACCCATCTCAGCGTCATGGCAGCGGTTCATAACACCCGGTAAAGCATAAAAATATTTTAACAAAACCAGAAACAATTATTGATAATAAGAAACATTCTCCGCACAATTCGCATTCGCGGCTCTGCGCTGCTTTTCACTCACTTAACGCATTTTTGGGCTGGCCTTTGTCAGCCCGTGCACAGGAATGATGATGATGACTAAAAAGCCTACCCTCTGGGCGCTCAACCCTCTGCTTCTCGCCATGATGGCTCCCGCCGTGGCGCAAACCACCGATGACGAAAACATGGTGATCTCCGCCAACCGCAGCAACCGCACCGTGGCGGAGATGGCGCAAACCACCTGGGTTATCGAAAACGCCGAACTGGAACAGCAGATTCAGGGCGGCAAAGAGCTCAAAGATGCGCTGGCGCAGTTAATTCCCGGTCTTGATGTCAGCAGCCAGAGCCGCACCAACTACGGCATGAACGTGCGCGGTCGTCCGCTGGTAGTGCTCATTGACGGCGTGCGCCTCAATTCATCGCGTACCGACTCTCGCCAGCTCGATTCTATCGACCCATTTAATATCGAACACATTGAGGTTATCTCCGGCGCGACGTCACTGTACGGCGGCGGCAGTACCGGCGGTCTTATCAATATCGTGACCAAAAAAGGCCAGCCGGAAACCCAGGTGGAATTTGAAGCGGGGACAAAAAGCGGCTTTAACAGCAGCAAAGATCACGATGAGCGTATCGCCAGCGCCGTCTCCGGCGGCAATGATCATATCGCCGGGCGTCTGTCGGTGGCCTATCAGAAATTCGGCGGCTGGTATGACGGTAACGGCGATGCCACGCTGCTCGACAACACCCAGACCGGGTTGCAGTACTCCGACCGCCTCGATGTGATGGGCACCGGCACGCTGAATATCGATGAAACCCAGCAGCTACAGCTGGTGACGCAATACTACAAGAGCCAGGGCGACGATGACTACGGGCTAAACCTGGGCAAAAATTTCTCAGCCATTTCCGGTAGCAGCAAACCGTACGTCAGCAGCGGGCTGAACTCCGACCGTATTCCAGGCACCGAGCGTCATCTGATCAGCCTGCAATATTCCAACAGCGACTTCCTCGGCCAGGAGATGGTTGGCCAGGTTTACTATCGCGATGAGTCGCTGCTGTTTTACCCCTTCCCAAGCGTGAACAAGCAGCAGAAAGTGACCGCCTTATCCTCCTCACAGCAGGACACGAACCAGTATGGCGCCAAATTAACGCTGAACAGTACGCCGCTGGACGGCTGGCAGTTAACCTACGGCCTCGACGCCGATCATGAACGCTTTACCTCCAACCAGATGTTCTTCGACCTGCCTAAAGCCAGCGCGTCAGGCGGGATGAATAACCAGCAAATTTACACCACCGGTCGCTATCCGGATTACGACATCAGCAACCTGGCCGCCTTCCTGCAATCCAGCTACGACATCAACGACATCTTTACCCTGAGCGGCGGCGTGCGCTATCAGTACACCGAGAACAAAGTCGATGATTTTGTTGGCTATGCTGTGCAGCAGCAGATCGCCGCGGGGACGGTGAAATCCGCGGACGCCATCCCGGGAGGCTCCACTGACTACGACAACTTCCTGTTTAACGCCGGGCTACTTATGCACCTCACCGAGCGTCAGCAGACGTGGTTTAACTTCTCTCAGGGCGTGGAACTGCCCGATCCGGGGAAATACTACGGCCGCGGTGATTATGCGACAGCCGTCAACGGCCATCGCGCGTTGACCAACAGCGTCAGCGTCGACGGCAGCAAACTGGAAGGGATCAAGGTCAACTCGTATGAGCTTGGCTGGCGTTACACCGGCGACAATCTGCGGACGCAGGTTGCTGCCTATTATTCCCTGTCCGATAAGAACGTCGTGGTTAATGACGATCTGACCATCAGCGTGGTGGACGACAAACGCCGCATTTATGGCGTGGAAGGCGCGGTGGATTACTTTATTCCGGATACCGACTGGAGCGCCGGGGGTAACTTCAACGTGCTGAAGACCGAGTCTAAGGTGAACGGTAACTGGGAGAAGTACGACGTGAAGGTCGCCAGCCCGTCCAAAGCTACCGCCTATATTGGCTGGGCGCCGGAGCCATGGAGCCTGCGCGTACAGAGCACGACGTCATTTAAACTGCGCGACGAAGCCGGAAATGAGATTGAGGGTTACACCACCGTCGACCTGCTCGGCAGCTACGCGTTACCGGTGGGCAAGCTGAGCTTCAGCATTGAAAACCTCTTCGATCGCGACTACACCACGGTGTGGGGACAGCGCGCGCCAATGTACTACAGCCCAGGCTACGGCCCGGCGTCACTGTATGACTACAAAGGTCGTGGACGGACGTTTGGGTTGAATTATTCGGTGCTGTTCTGATAGTCAAATCCCAGGGGGAAGGCGTTAGCTGGAGAAAGCAGAAATATCTTTAATTACTGTGCGTTAACCCTCACCCCAACCCTCTCCCTTAAAAAGGGAGAGGGAGTAGATTGTGCCAATACGCAAGAACATTCACCGTAAGGAAAAGTGTCGCCGTGCGGTTCCCTCTCCCCCTTGGGGAGAGGGCCAGGGTGAGGGGGCAGGCACTCAGCCCCCTTTACCCGCGAGCGAACCTTACTTCCCACCCGTTTTCACCGGCGTATCCGGCTTCTTATCATTCCCCGGAATGTACGGACTCCACGGCTGCGCGCGCACCGGCTTATCGGTGTTCCACACCACGTTAAACTGCCCATTATCTTCAATTTCACCAATCATCACCGGTTTGTGCAGGTGGTGGTTGGTCGCATCCATGGTCAGCGTAAAGCCGTCTGGCGCGTTGAAGGTTTGTCCCGCCATCGCGGCACGCACTTTATCCACGTCGGTGGTCCCCGCCTTCTCAACCGCCTGGGCCCACATATGAATGCCCACGTAGGTGGCCTCCATTGGATCGTTGGTCACCACGCTATCGGCGTTCGGCAGCTTGTGCGCCTTGGCGTAAGCGCGATAGTCAGCGACAAACTTCTCGTTCACCGGGTTGCTGACGGACTCAAAGTAGTTCCACGCCGCCAGATGACCCACCAGCGGTTTAGTATCAATACCGCGCAGCTCCTCTTCACCTACGGAGAACGCCACCACCGGCACGTCGGTTGCCTTAATGCCCTGATTCGCCAGCTCTTTGTAGAACGGCACGTTGGAGTCGCCGTTGATGGTGGAGATCACCGCCGTTTTGCCGCCTGCGGAGAATTTCTTGATGTTGGCGACGATAGTCTGATAGTCGCTGTAGCCAAACGGGGTGTAAACCTCTTCGATGTCTTTATCCTGAACGCCTTTGGAATGCAGGAAGGCACGCAGAATTTTGTTGGTGGTGCGCGGATAAACGTAGTCGGTGCCGAGCAGGAAGAAGCGCTTCGCGCTGCCGCCGTCTTCACTCATCATATATTCCACCGCCGGGATCGCCTGCTGGTTTGGCGCCGCGCCGGTATAGAAGACGTTCGGCGACATCTCTTCACCTTCATACTGTACCGGGTAGAACAGCAGACCGTTCAGCTCTTCAAATACCGGCAGCACCGATTTACGCGACACCGATGTCCAGCAGCCAAACACCACCGCGGCCTTGTCCTGGCTTAACAGTTGGCGCGCCTTTTCGGCAAACAGCGGCCAGTTGGAGGCCGGATCCACCACCACCGGTTCCAGCTTTTTGCCCAGCACGCCGCCTTTGGCGTTAATTTCATCAATGGTCATCAGCGCCACGTCTTTCAGCGGCGTTTCCGAAATCGCCATGGTCCCCGACAGGGAGTGCATGATCCCCACTTTAATGGTGTCTGCTGCGTATGCCTGCAAAGAGAAGCCCATGCTCAAAAAGGTGGCTGACAGGGCAAATGCTTTCAGTAAAGAACGTCTTTTCATGACCAAAACCCCTAAATGATATTGAGTGATAAATGTTGCCCGCTACTACGGTGAAACGGGTTGTAAACGTGCCTGCTGCAGCCGGTGTAAGGTTATTTTTCGGACCTCGGCTTTACTCTGGGAAATATGCGCAGTGAGGATCCGCTGCGCCTCTTCCGTCTGTTGTTGCGAAATTGCCTGGAGCACCAGCGCGTGCTCGCTGTAGGTCGCCTCCACCCGATCCTCGCGGGTAAAATCGAGGTGGCGGATGATGCGCATTTTCTCGGTCAGCTCGACATGGACGCGGGCCATCTCGCTGTTGCCGGTGGCGCGTACCAGCGCGGTGTGGAAGGCTTCATCCTGCCGTGACAGCGCCTTACCCGGCGCCATACGCGGCGCTTCGCACCAGAAAGCCAGCAGCGGCGCCAGATGCTCGTGGCGGGCCTCGGCAGGCAGAGCACACAGGCGCTTCACCGCCTCCATTTCCAGCACGATGCGAAAGTCGTACAGCGCCTCGAAGTAGGTGAAATCGAACGGTTTCACCTGCCAGCCGCTGCGCGAGTACACCTGCACATAGCCTTCGTGCTCCAGCCAGAACAATGCCTGACGTACCGGCGTACGGCTGGCCGCCATCCGCTCGGAAATTTCGTTTTCGCTGAAGTGCTCGCCGGGCATAAGCCGGAAATCAAAAATATCGTTTTTCAGCGCCTGGTAGATGCGCTCCGCCAGCCCGGCCTGGCGCTTTTTGCCGTTGCTTTCCGTCATGCGGCGCTCCTCTCTTCCAGCCACAGCAGCACATCGCCGGGGCTAACCGGGCGGCCCGGCTGGCAGCCGATGTGTTTCACCCTCCCCGCCTGCGGCGCGTGAATCGCCAGTTCCATCTTCATGGCCTCGACGATGATTAAGGTCTGCCCCGCTTCCACCGTATCGCCCGGGTTAACCAGCACTTTCCAGATATTGCCGTTCATATCGGCGGTGACGGGTAGCGCTTCCTCGTCAACAACCACCTCGGCAGTTGGCATCAGACTTTCACTGACGGGCTGTTGCTCATCGCGCTGCCAGCGCTCAACCTCGGCGTCAAACGCCGTCGACTGGTGCTGACGGAAGCGGGCGATATCATCGGCATGTTCTTCGAGGAAACGCAGGTGCGCCGTGAAGTCGAAGACCGTCTCTTCAATGCGAATCGCGGCGCGGCCTTCGCGGAAATCTTCGCGCAGGCTGTCCAGTTCACTCTCGCTGACTGGATAGAAGCGCACCTGATCGAAGAAACGCAGCAGCCAGGGTTCGCCCACGCTGAACTGGTCGTTTTTGAGAAACTTGTTCCAAATAGGCAGCGTTCGCCCCACCAGCTGGTAGCCGCCGGGGGAGTCCATGCCGTAGATGCACATGTACATACCGCCGATGCCGACGGTGCCTTCGGCGGTGAAGGTGCGCGCCGGGTTGTATTTGGAACTGAGCAAACGGTGGCGTGGATCCACCGGCACCGCACAGGGCGCGCCAAGATAAACATCTCCCAGCCCGAGGATCAGGTAACTGGCGTCGAATATCGTCTCTTTTACCGCTTCGCGGTTCGGCAACCCGTTGATACGTTGAATAAAATCCACGTTGTTCGGCAGCCAGGGGGCGCTAGCACGAACGGTATCGGCGTAGCGGCTGACGGCATCGAGCGTGGCGCTGTCTTCAAAGGCCATCGGCAAGTGCACGATTCGTGACGGCACCGTCATTTGACTGACGTCGCCAATACGCGTTTCCAGCTCCAGCAGCAGCGTCACCAGCGCCTGCTGACTGATGTCGCGGCTGTCGTAACGCACCTGTAGCGAACGTACGCCGGGTGATAGCTCTTTAATACCGGGGTGAGCCCGTTCGCGCAGATGGGCCATCAGCACGTGAACACGCAGGCGTAGCGCCAGATCCAGCACATTTTCGCCATACTCAATCAGGATGTAATTGTCCCCCGCCTGGCGGTAAACGATGGCGGGGATATTGCAGGTGGCCGGCAGTGACACCAGACTTGCGGCGGACACACCGTCGCGGTCGGCCAGCGACGGCATGGCAAAGGTCGGCAGCACGCTGGTTTGCAGCGTCTCAATGCTGCGATCCATTGCCTTCTCACGCGCCACCGCGTCTTCCACGCTCATCGGGTAGAAGCGAATGCGGTCGCCCGGCTTCACCTGCCCCACTTTCCACAATTCGGCTTTGGCGATCGTCACCGGGCAAACAAACCCGCCGAGGCTGGGGCCGTCGCGGGTGAGGATCACCGGGAAGTCGCCGGTGAAGTTAATCGCGCCAATGGCATATTCACAGTCATGAACGTTGGACGGATGCAGCCCCGCTTCACCGCCGTTTGGCCGCGTCCAGCTTGGTTTCGGCCCTACCAGCCGCACGCCGAGGCGGTTAGAGTTATAGTGCACCTGCCAATCGCTGGCGAAGAATTCGTCGATGGATTCCGGGGTGAAGAAATCCGGCGCGCCATGCGGCCCGTAAAGCACGCCGATGCGCCAGACTTCACCGTAGGCAGGAATCAGCGCAGGCGACAGCGTTTTAGCCTCGCTAATGGGCGCAGGCGTGGTGCAGGCCGCCAGTTCCGGGCGCGAGATCGGCAGCTGATCGGCTACCCTGAGCGTCCGCCCGGCGTGACCACCGAACTGCCCCAGGGCGAAGGTGGAACGGCTACCAAGGTACTCCGGCACGTCGAGGCCGTTACGTACCGCCAGATAGGCGCGGCATCCAGTCTGCGCACGCCCCAGCGCCAGCGTTTGCCCGGCCTTGACCGACACCGGTTGCCACATCGCGACCGCTTCACCATCGAGCAGCGCCTGGCAGTCGGCACCGGTCAGCGCAATCAGCGCATCGCTGTGAAATTGCAGCACCGGCCCTTGCAGGGTGAATTCCAGCCCCGCCGCCGATTCGTGGTTGCCGACAATACGGTTCGCCAGGCGGAAAGCAAAATCGTCCATCGGCCCGGACGGCGGTACGCCGATATCCCAGTAGCCCTGGCGGCCGGGATAATCCTGCACGCTGCTCCAGGTGCCGGGTTGAAGCACCTCAATCACCGATGAGCGCGCGACCACGTTATCGAGCATCCGCGTCCACGCGGTGCCGCTGATAAAGGCTTCGCTGGCGGTTATCTGGCGCAGATAGTCAAGGTTGGTGGCGATGCCGTGCAGACGCGTGGCGTTCAGCGCGGCATGCAGTTTGCTCAGCGCGGCTTCGCGGGTGTCGGCGTGGACGATCAGTTTGGCGATCATCGGGTCATAAAATGCCGACACTTCACTGCCGGTGGCCACGCCGGTATCAATGCGTACGTTGTCCGGGAAGACCACTTCCGTCAGCACGCCGGGGCTTGGCTGGAAGTTTTTCAGCGGGTTTTCGGCATAAATACGCACCTCGATGGCAGCCCCCTGTGGCGCTTTCGCCATGCGCGCCCAGTCGATCGTTTCCCCCGCCGCCACGCGCAGCATGCACTCCACCAGATCCAGCCCGGTCACACATTCGGTCACCGGATGTTCAACCTGCAAACGGGTATTCACTTCGAGGAAGTAGAAAGCGTCTTGCCCGGCATCGTAGATAAACTCCACCGTCCCGGCGCTGCGGTAGTTAACCAGCTTGCCGAGCTGCACGGCGGCATCAAGCAGCGCCGCACGGGTGGCGGCAGGCAGATTCGGCGCGGGCGTCTCTTCCACGACCTTCTGGTTACGCCGCTGCAGCGAACAGTCGCGCTCGCCAAGCGCCACCACGTTGCCGTTGCCGTCACCAAAAATCTGCACCTCGATATGGCGCGCACGGTCAATGCAGCGTTCAACAAACACCCCCGCGTCGCTGAAGAACTGCTCGCCCAGACGTCGCACGCTCTCCCAGCCCTGCGCCAGCGCTTCGGCATCGGCGCAGCGCGTCAGGCCAATCCCCCCGCCGCCCGCCGTGCTTTTTAACATTACCGGGTAGCCTATCCGCTGTGCCGCCTCCAGCGCGTCATCGAGCAAATTCAGCAGCCCGGTGCCCGGCGTCATCGGCACGCCGGCTTGCGCCGCCAGCTCACGGGCGCGGTGTTTTAGGCCAAACTCGCCAATCTGCTGCGCGGTGGGGCCAATAAAGACAATGCCGGCTTGTTCGCAGGCGTCGGCGAACGGCAGGCTTTCAGAGAGAAAGCCATAGCCGGGCCAGATAGCCTGTGCGCCGCTGTCGCGCGCCGCCTGGATAATGCTGTCGATTTTCAGGTAGCTGTCGCTCGCTTTCTCGCCGCCCAGCGCCAGCGCGATATCGGCCTGCCTGACGTGCTCGGCGTTTTTATCAGCGTCGGAGTAAACCGCTACGCTGGTGATCCCCAGGCGATTCAAAGTGCGGATAGCGCGGCAGGCGATTTCGCCACGGTTAGCAATCAGGACGGTGTTAAACATGGGGGGTCTCCTTGCGGGCAATCCAGTGGCGCCAGCCCTTAAATTCGGTAATGTCCGTGGCATCGTTAAGCGCCGCCGGTTCACAGATAAAGCCTTTCACCCAACGACCATCGCTTAGCTCCAGCGAGCCGATGCCCAGCGGGGCCGGAATTTCAGCGACAAACTCCCCGAATCGCGCCAGTGGGATATCCCACAGTTCCACCTCGATCGCCGCGCCGCTGGTCGCGCGGGCAATGCCCGGTTTTTGCGGCTGGGTATTGGCCAGCGCGTACAGGCGGTAGCGCGGTGCGGTATGGGTTGCTTCGACAAATACCGCCCGGCGAGTGGTGAGCTGGAAGTTGAGCGGCATACCGCGCAGATGCGCGCCGACCACGGCCACGCGCACGTGCCGGGAAGAGACCGGCAGCGTGCCAGCCTCCGCAGCCAGCGGCTGCCCGGTGGCGCCCAGCGGCAGCGCCAGCTGTTGCTGCCAGCGCAGGCCAAAATCCGCCAGCGCGCGGTCGTGCCACGCGGGGGCAATCAGCGTGATGCCCGCAGGCAGGCCGTCGGCGCGGAAAGGCGCGGGTAGCGCCAGCGCGCTGAGATCCGCCAGATTGGTGAAATTGGTGTAGGTGCCAAACTGCGAGTTGAAACGCACGGGCTCCTGCTTCATCTCTTCGAGGGTATGGATCGTCGGCGACGTGGGGACCACCAGCGCATCCACCTCGCCTAACGCGCGTTGAATTTTTTGCGCCAGTTCGGCGCGCAGGTATTCCGCTCTGAAGGCATCCACCGCGCTGTAGTTCAGCCCGGCGGCGATAATCGCGTGGACGGTCGGATCCATCTGTTCGGGGTGCTGTAGCATCTCGCCGACGGCCGCCGTGCGTTCGGCCACCCACGGCCCCTGATACAACTGTTCCGCCAGTTGAGAAAAGGCGCTGAAGTCGATCGGTTTAAGGGTGGCGCCGATGTCATGCAGGGCATCCAGCGCCAGCTCCCAGGCCGTTTGCGCGTCGATATCGCCAAAGAAATTCAGCACTTCCGGGATAGCAAACACCGGACTGGACGGCATGGCGGCGGGCGTGGTCGCCGGATGTGTACGGGAATAGGCATCCTGAGCATCGTCACCGCCCGCCAGCGTGGCGATGGCGAATGCATCCTCCACCGTCAAGGCAAACACCGACAGCGTATCGTTCAGGCGGCAGGCAGGTACCACGCCCTTCGCCGATAGCCAGCCTTTGGTCGGCTTTAGTCCAACGATGTTGTTGAACCCGGCCGGTACACGCCCGGAGCCCGCGGTATCGGTACCGAAAGCAAACGGCACCAGACCGCGCGCCACCACGGAAGCGGAGCCGGAACTGGATCCACCGCTGACGTAGTCGGCGTTAAAACTGTTCACCACCGCGCCGTATGGTGAACGCGTGCCCACTAGCCCGGTAGCAAACTGGTCAAGATTGGTTTTGCCAATCACGATGGCCCCGGCGGCTTTCAGGCGAGCCACCGCGGTGGCATCCTCCTCTGCCACATAGGCAAACGCCGGGCAAGCGGCGGTGGTGGGCCAGCCTGCGACATCGACGTTATCTTTAACCGCAAAAGGAATACCGAATAACGGCAACGCTTCAGGATTGTTGCGGTAAACAGGCGTTAATGCGTCTAACTGCGCTCGTAGCTGGGCGTCGTTGGCAATCATTAACCATGCGTTATCGTCGGTCGCCAGCGACTGAATATGCGCCTGTAATAATGCGAACACCGCATCGCTATTTTGCCTGATATGCTGACGCCAGCCGGCCAGCGTTTTTCCGGTCATAAAAGCCATCGTTGAATCCCTGTTGGTATACAAGATGGAATTCAATTAGCAAGGCCTATGCCAGAAATTTAATGCGTTGTTTTATATTGAATTAAAATAAAACCCGGAAATTCACCTGATATTTCAACGCACCGTAAAGGCGCATTTTTGTACATTATCGGTGCAATGGTCATAGCAAAAACAAATAGAAAAACAAACAGCTAAAATAATTAGTTATGAAATAACTGCTCCGGGATTAACGGAAGGTTATGGCGTCTGCTTGCAATATAAAAAAACATCGCCAATGCGAAAATGCCTGTTTCAGAGTAAACTGTCGGCCAATAACAACAGGAGTTGAGAATGATAATGAAGCGTTTTTTTCCTTGTGCCGTGCTGTTTTTCACCTGCGCCAGCGCCAGTGCGGAATGCTGGGTTGTCACTAACGTGCAGGGAACAGGTGCATATCAGTATAACCAGTACACTATCAAGAACGATGGTTTTGCGGGAAAAGAGTTTGCGATCAATATCGATAAAAAATCGCCATCCGTAACCGACAGCCTGATGACCTATACGGTAATAAGCCCCACCGCTATGGTTGGAGAATATGCCACTGAGTTGTGCCTGACTCTCCAGACATGGCAAATTTCCACGGATCGGACCAAAGCGTTTATGACCATCAACCGGACCAACACCAACAACATCATGCAGGATGCCGTAGCTGCATTTGTCGGAGATGTGAAGGGAAAGTGTGCCGCCGCACAATAATTAAGACTAAGAAAATCTATTAAAATAATGTCTTCTGGGAGATATTTATTTTATGTTTAACACATTCGTCTAAATATTATTAGAACAAGAAGTTAAAAATCTGCCATAACATGACAGATTTTTAATTTAAAATTAGAGATTTGCAACGTTATGATATACTTTCTGAACATCATCGTCATCTTCAAGGGCATCAACCAGTCCTTCAAAGATTTCTAAATCTTCCGGCGAGAGCTCAATTTCTGATTGGGCAATCATTTCTAATTCTGTCGTTGAGAATTCAGTAATCCCAGCGGCTTTTAACGCTGCAATACCTTTATGAAGGTCTGTAGACTCAGTATAAATAACGATGTTCCCTTCTTCTTCGGTTACATCGCGAACATCAACTTCCGCTTCAAGCAGAATTTCAAAAATACGGTCAGGGTCTGTTCCTTTAAATACAATCACGCCGGTATTGTCAAACATATAGCTGACAGCACCTGCCGCTCCGATATTCCCGCCTTTTTTATTGAAAATTGTGCGGACGTTGGCAATCGTGCGGTTAACATTGGACGTCAGCGTCTCAGCGATGATCATCGAACCACTTGGACCAAAGCCTTCATAACGCCCTTGTACGAAGGTTTCATCACCGCCGCCCTTGGCTTTATCAATTGCTTTATCAATAACGTGTTTCGGAACTTGAGCTTGTTTCGCACGTTCAATAACGAACTTTAAAGATGAGTTTGATTCTGGATCAGGTTCACCTTGTTTAGCAGCGGCATAGATTTCCACACCGAATTTTGCATATACTTTAGACGTTGCACCGTCTTTAGCCGTTTTTTTAGCAACAATATT
>NZ_CBDKZX010000024.1:0-48540 GCF_965301105.1 Kluyvera sp. | reverse complement strand
ATTTTATACAATGTAATAAATTTGAACCTCTGATATTAATTAATATCTCCACTGGCGATCGTATTACGCAAATAAAGTAACATTAGTGCGATAAAGGGGAATATTGTCGGAGTCAGAGGCTGTTGTCATGATACTCCCCACTCATTGCGGGGCGTTGTCTAGCGGGCGGTGTGCCAGAGGGCTGGGCTTTCAGGGTAGCGAGCCGCCAGATAGTCGCCAAGCGGGGTGTCTCCCGGGAAACGTAGCTCAGGCGCAATTTCAAACAGCGGCCACAGCATAAAGCTGCGGTTGTGCATATCGTAGTGCGGAACCGTCAGACGTTCCGTATCAATCACCGCGTCGCCAAACAGCATAATATCGAGATCCAGCGTCCTCGGGCCCCAGCGTTCGGCTTTACGCACGCGGCCCTGCTGTAGCTCGATACGTTGGGTATGATCCAGCAACGCCTCAGGCGACAAGTCAGTGTCGAGGGCCACGGCGGCGTTCAGATAATCAGGTTGGTCCTGTGGGCCTAACGGCGGCGTGCGGTAAAACGACGATACCGCCAGCAAGCGGCTTTCGGGAATGGTACCAAGCGCCTCAACGGCAGCGTTCACCTGTTCCAGCGGAGAGGCGAGGTTGCTGCCGATGGCGATATAAACGACGGTCACGCGCTACCTTCACGGCGCGGCGCGCGTTTACGTGGGCGGCGATGGCGACGACGGGTATCTGGTTCGTCGCCCAGATCGTTGAGCATCTCTTTTTGCGCCGGCGGCGCGACCACCTGGAATTCGCTCCACCATTGGGTCAGGCGTTGCAATTCGTGGTTGTTTTCGGCTTCGGCGCGCAGCGCCAGCAGGTCGTAGGCGGCGCGGAATTTAGGATGCTCCATCAGCTTCCACGCGCGTTTACCCTGACGGCGGGACATGCGCAGCTGCAGCTGCCAGATATCACGCACCAGCGTGGTAATGCGTTTTGGAATCGCCAGCGAACGGCAGGCTTCATCCAGCACGTCGTTCATCGCCAGCGCGAAAGCGTCGTAATAGGCCAGTCCGCTCTCCTGAGCGATTTTCTGCGCCATTTCCAGCAGCGGATACCAGAACATCGCGGCGAACAGGAACGCCGGGTTAACGCGCATATCGTTACGAATGCGGTTGTCGGTGTTTTTCAGCACCTGGGCGATAATGCGTTCCATCGGGCTGTCGCCGTCTTCGGTGAAGTAGCGAGTGATGGTCGGGAACAGCGGCTGGAACAGGTTGTATTCGCGCAGCAGCTTGTAGGTTTCAAAGCCGTAGCCCGCCTGTAGCAGCTTCAGCGATTCTTCAAACAGGCGCGCCGGAGGTACGTCGTGCATTAAGGTCGCCAGGCGCGGAATCGGCTCGGCGGTTTCTGGGTTGATGCGCATATCCAGCTTGGCGGCAAAGCGCACGGCGCGCAGCATGCGTACCGGATCTTCACGGTAGCGGGTTTCCGGATCGCCGATCAGGCGGATGACGCCGTCTGACAGATCCTGCATGCCGCCAACGTAGTCGCGTACGGTGAAGTCCGCCACGCTGTAATAAAGGCTGTTGATGGTGAAGTCGCGACGCTGGGCGTCTTCTTCAATAGAGCCGAAGATGTTGTCGCGCAGCAGCATGCCGTTTTGCCCACGCTGGGAGGTGGTGCGATCGGACTGACCATCTTCGTGGTGACCACGGAAAGTGGCGACTTCAATAATTTCCGGGCCAAACATAACGTGGGCCAGGCGGAAGCGACGACCAACCAGGCGGCAGTTGCGGAACAGCTTACGCACCTGATCGGGTGTGGCGCTGGTGGTCACGTCGAAATCTTTTGGTTTTTTGCCAAGCAGCAGGTCGCGAACGCCGCCGCCAACGAGGTAAGCCTCGTAGCCTGCTTTGTTCAAACGATAAAGAACTTTGAGGGCGTTTTCGCTGATATCTTTGCGGGAAATAGCGTGCTGCTCGCGCGGAATGACGGTCATAGCAGGTTTTGCGATGGCGTTTTCAGCCTCGTTCTCCTCACGGCTCAGCACCTTGCGGCAAAAATTAGCGACTCGGGTAAAAATGGTGCACCTCGGTAGTATCTGACTTTAGGACAAAAAAATAGCGGCTAATCATAGCTCAGCACAACGCATTTGAGAATGGCGGATTGATCTTCGCCGTCTCAGGCACCGTCGTCAGCGACCACTGAGCAACCGCATTGTGCAATAAATCCGCCGTACTGACATCCTGCCATTGCGTCGGAACCGGCTGGCCTAAAAAGCGCAGCGCCTCAATAAGTACCGGGCGTGGATCCCCAACAGGAAGAGCAGGTGCATGATTTTGCTTGGAAAGTTTAGCACCTTCTTCATTCAATGCCAGCGGCAGGTGAATATAGTCAGGCGCTGGCCAGCCAAACTGCTGGTACAGCGAGATCTGGCGGACGGTTGGCTCGATCAAATCGGCTCCACGGACAATTTCCGTCACCCCCTGAAAATGGTCGTCGACCACCACGGCGAGATTATAAGCAAATAATCCATCACGGCGATGAATAATGAAATCTTCGCGGGCCAGGCGTTCGTCGGCCTTGATTGTGCCGCGCAGCAGGTCAGTGAATTCGGTCACCGGATGTGTCTGACGCAGACGCATGGCGGCATTTTGCGGGCCGTTGCTGAGGTCGCGACAGTGGCCGTCATAGGTGCCGCCAATGCTTTGAATGCGCGCGCGCGTGCAGGTGCAGTAGTAGCACAGATCCTGGCTTTTCAGCCAAGCCAGCGCTTCACGATAGGCATCGTGGCGCTGCGACTGCCACAGCACGTCGCCGTCCCAGTGCAGGCCGTAATGTTCCAGCTGATGCAAAATGGTGGTTGCAGCACCGGGAACTTCACGAGGGGGGTCGATATCTTCAATGCGGACGCGCCAGATACCCTGCTGAGCGCGGGCCTGGAGATAGCTGCCAAGGGCGGCAATCAACGAGCCGAAATGTAGCTCACCGGAAGGAGAAGGGGCAAAGCGCCCGATATAAGGTTGTGTTGACATGTTTAGTGCAATAAAAAACAACAAGGCGGGAGAGATTCCCGCCTTGAAGATAGAGTGTTAGCGTTCTCTTAACCTGCCATCTGCTTTTCGCGGATTTCTGCCAGCGTTTTGCAGTCAATACACAGGTCAGCCGTTGGACGCGCTTCCAGACGACGAATACCAATTTCAACACCGCAGGACTCGCAGTAGCCGAAATCTTCGTCTTCGACTTTCTTCAACGTCTTCTCGATCTTTTTGATCAACTTGCGTTCACGATCGCGGTTACGCAATTCGAGGCTGAACTCTTCTTCCTGTGCGGCACGGTCTACCGGATCCGGGAAGTTTGCAGCTTCGTCCTGCATATGTGTAACGGTGCGATCGACTTCATCCCTAAGTTGATTACGCCATGCTTCAAGAATACGTCTGAAGTGCGCCAGCTGGGCTTCGTTCATATACTCTTCGCCTGGCTTCTCTTGGTACGGCTCCACCCCAGCGATGGCGAGAATACTCAGGGACGATGTTTTACGGTTTTGCCCTTCTTGCATGTTGCTTCTCCTTAACACGCACTATCGATCCCCGTGTTCGGGGGAAAAATCAGGCCGCTATAAATAGCAGATGCTTTTCCGGATGGCAATTATCTAAACGTAACACTTGACAATGCTGTGAGGAAAAGCGTATTTGCGCCGCAGCCCGAACACTTTCTATTCAACTCCACCCCGCGTTAACGAAACGGGTAACGGCGATATCAGAGTCATATTATCGGCAGAAAGTTCCGCTTTATAAGCCAAAATTTCCACCCCCTGTTTTTGCGCTTCTTGCAACAACTGTGCGTATTTAGCATCAATATGGTGTGCTGGAGAGAAATATTCAATGGCTGAGTGCAATATTGCAAACAGCAAAACGGCGCGTTCGCCGCTGGCCACAACGCCCATCAGCTCGCGCAAATGCTTCTGTCCGCGCACGGTGACGGCATCGGGAAAATAGCCGAACTCATTTTCCGCGAGTGTGACCGACTTCACTTCAATATAGCAGTTGGGGCGATCATCTGCCTGTAACATGAGGTCAATTCGACTATTTTCCTCACCATATTTCACTTCGCTTTTCAGGGTGTTGTAGCCAGTAAGTTCGGGAATACAGCCTGTCAGAATCGCGTCTTTGGCCAGGGTATTTGCGCGTAACGTGTTCACACAAATAAAATCCCCGTTTTGCGTCTGGGTTAATTCCCATGTGTGGGGATATTTACGCTTAGTATTTTCTGATGTGGAATACCACACGGTGTCGCCTGGCGTTGCGCAGCCGGTCATTGCGCCGGTGTTAGGGCAGTGCAGGGTAAAGGTTTCGCTTTCTGGCGTAATGACATCGGCGAGAAAGCGTTTGTAACGCTTGATAAGCGTCGCGGACTGAAGCGCGGGGATAAACTGCATCGGGTTTCCTTCGTTATTCGCTGAGCGTCCAGCGCTGCAATGAGGTATATCGCGTACGACCGCCGGTGAAGCGCGATTCGTACAGCGCAAACTCGGTGACCGGGACTTCCCAGTGAAAACCGGGCGCGGGAATCGGCACCGCCTGTCCGGCGTTGCGCAGTAGCGTGAGATGCGGGTGGAACGGCTGTGGGCTTTGGTAACAGCCGCTGCGTGCGGCCTGGGCGCGCAGCATGTTGGCCAACTGAAGCAGACCGCGCGGCGGCTGGCGCGTGCCAAGCCAGACCACGCGCGAGCGCAGCCATTGGCCAGCGTCGTCAAGATGTAGCGTAAAGCCTGGCTGACGGATGCGCCCCGCCATGGCCGCCAGCGCGCGCTGTTTTTCCGCGCTGACTTCGCCCAGAAAAGCCAGCGTCAGATGCATATTGGCTGCCGCCACCGGCACGCCCGCATCGGCGGGAAAATGATCCGCGCGCCACTGCACCAGTTGCTTCTGGATTTTCGGCGGAATCGCAATGGCGAAAAACAGTCTTTTTGACTCAGACATGGTGGGGACTCGGTTATGAATTGAGGCGATGCTACAATGTCCGCCGTTTAATGTTAACCCTCTGGAGCCATTCGTGTCCCTGTTGCCGGTCGCAAGCGTCCTTCCTGAACTTCTCCACGCCTTACGGCAAGCCCCGCAGGTGCTGCTGAACGCGCCGACGGGCGCGGGTAAATCCACCTGGCTGCCGCTGCAAATTTTGCGCGAGGGCGGAATCGATGGGCGCATCCTGCTGCTGGAGCCGCGCAGGCTAGCGGCGCGTAACGTCGCGCAGCGTCTGGCGGAGCTCCTCGGCGAGAAGCCGGGCGAGACGGTGGGCTACCGGATGCGCGCAGAGACCTGCGTGGGGCCAAATACCCGCTTAGAAGTGGTGACCGAAGGGATCCTCACCCGCATGATCCAGCACGATCCCGAACTTACGGGCGTGGGGCTGGTGATCCTTGATGAGTTCCACGAACGCAGTTTACAGGCGGATCTGGCGCTGGCGCTGCTGCTTGATGTTCAGCAGGGGCTACGCGACGATCTCAAGCTGCTGATCATGTCGGCCACGCTGGATAACGACCGTCTACAGCGTCTGCTGCCGGACGCGCCTACTGTGGTTTCCGAAGGGCGCGCTTACCCCGTCGAACGCCGCTATCAATCATTGCCCGCGCATCAGCGCTTTGATGAGGCCGTGGCGATCGCGACGGCCGAGCTTCTGCGTCATGAGCACGGCTCGCTGCTGCTGTTCTTACCCGGCGTCGGTGAAATTCAGCGGGTGCAGAATCACCTTGCTGAACGCGTGGCCGATGATGTGCTGCTGTGCCCTTTATACGGCGCGTTGCCGCTGAGCGAACAGCGGCAGGCCATTCTGCCCGAGCCAGCCGGCAAGCGTAAAGTGGTGCTGGCGACCAATATTGCCGAAACCAGTTTGACCATTGAAGGCATTCGTCTGGTGGTGGACAGCGCCCAGGAGCGGGTGGCGCGTTTTGACGTGCGCACCGGGTTAACGCGTCTGCTCACTCAGCGTGTCAGCCAGGCCTCGATGACCCAGCGCGCGGGGCGTGCCGGACGTCTGGAGCCGGGCGTGTGCGTGCATCTGCTGGCGAAGGAACAGGCCGAGCGCGCGGCGGCGCAGAGCGACGCGGAGATTTTACAAAGCGATCTCTCCTCGCTGCTGCTGGATCTGATGCAGTGGGGCTGTGCCGACCCATCGCAACTGAGCTGGCTCGATCAGCCGCCCGCGGTGAACCTGGCGGCGGCCCGTCGGCTGCTGACGCAGCTTCAGGCGCTGGAGGGCGAACGCCTGACGGTGAAAGGGCAAAAGATGGCGGCGCTGGGCATCGATCCGCGTCTGGCGGCGATGCTGCTGGCGGCGCAAAGCGACGACGAAGTGGCGACGGCGGCCCGGTTGGCGGCAATCCTTGAAGAACCGCCGCGCGGTGGCAATAGCGACCTGCTGCAGGCGTTTTCCCGCGCTCATGGGCCATGGCAGCAGCGTAGCCAGCAGCTTTGCAAGCGATTGAACCGTCGCGCAGGGCAGCCGGATGTGGACGCCATTGCGCCGCTGCTGGCGCAGGGGTTCCCTGACCGTATTGCCCGTCGTCGTGGTCAGGAAGGCCGCTATCAGCTGGCGAATGGCATGGGGGCGATGCTGGATGCTGACGATGCGTTAGGCCGTCACGAGTGGTTGATTGCGCCGCTGCTGTTGCAGGGCAGCGCCTCGCCGGACGCGCGTATTTTGCAGGCCTGCGCGGTGGATATCGACGCGCTGGTCAGCCGCTGCCCGCCTCTGCTTCAACAATCCGACACCATTGAGTGGGATGATGTGCAGGGCACGCTGAAAGCGCTGCGGCGTAGTCAAATTGGCCAACTGACGTTGAGTGTACGCCCGTTGGCCAAGCCGTCCGAAAGTGAATTGCATCAGGCGATGCTCACGGGTATTCGCGAGAAAGGATTAAGCGTGTTGAACTGGACGAACGAAGCGGAACAGCTACGCTTGCGGTTACAATGCGCGGCGCAGTGGCTGCCGGAAGAGGCATGGCCCGCGGTGGATGACGCGTCGCTGCTGGCGGAACTGGAGAATTGGCTGTTGCCGCAGATGAGCGGTATCCATTCGCTGCGCGGCCTGAAATCGCTGGATATTCACCAGGCGCTACTCGACTGGTTGCCGTGGTCATTACGACAACGTCTGGTGAGTTCGCTGCCAACTCATTACACTGTGCCCACGGGAAGCCGTATTGCGATTCGCTACCACGAAGATAATCCGCCTGCGCTTGCCGTACGTATGCAGGAGATGTTTGGCGAAGCCAGTACGCCGACTATCGCCGAGGGGCGTGTAGCGCTGGTGCTGGAGCTGCTGTCACCGGCGCAGCGGCCGCTGCAAATTACGCGTGATTTAAGCGCGTTCTGGCAGGGGGCGTATCGCGAGGTGCAAAAAGAGATGAAAGGGCGTTATCCGAAACACGTCTGGCCGGACGATCCGGCGAATACCGCGCCAACGCGGCGGACGAAGAAGTATTCTGCCTGATGGCGCTACGCTTATCAGGCCTACGTTTAAGCGAGTAGGCCGGATAAGGTGAAGCCGCCATCCGGCATAAACACAGCGTAAAATTGAGAGATATCTTCTTCTGTCCTGTGACAGAAGAATTGAGAATCAGGCCTTTATGCCTGAATGTTGCGGAGAAAAAGCATGGCGGGGAATGACCGCGAGCCGATTGGACGGAAGGGCAAGCCTGCACGTCCGGCAAAACAAAAGGTAAGCCGTCGACAGCTCAGAGATGATGAGTATGACGACGATTATGATGATGATGGCTACGACGACGAAAAACCACGTGCGCGTAAAGGCGGCAAGGGGAAAAAACCGCGCGGCAAACGCCGTTGGTTCTGGTTCCTGGTCAAACTGGGGATCGTCTTCGCGGTACTGATTGCTATCTATGGCGTCTATCTGGATCAAAAAATCCGTAGCCGCATTGACGGTAAAGTCTGGCAACTGCCGGCGGCGGTGTATGGCCGCATGGTTAGCCTCGAGCCGGATATGGCCATCAGCAAGAACGAGATGATTCAGCTGCTGACGGCGACCCAGTATCGTCAGGTGACGGCGATGACGCGCCCGGGTGAATTCACCGTGCAGGCCAACAGCATCGAGATGATCCGTCGTCCGTTCGATTTCCCGGACAGCAAAGAGGGGCAGGTGCGCGCGCGTCTGACCTTCGACGGCGCGCGTCTCGATAGCATCGAAAACATGGATAACAACCGTCAGTTCGGTTATTTCCGACTCGATCCGCGGTTGATTACCATGATGTCCTCGCCGAACGGCGAACAGCGTCTGTTTGTGCCGCGCAGCGGCTTCCCGGACTTGTTGATCGATACCTTGATTGCGACCGAGGACCGCCACTTCTACGAGCATGATGGCATCAGCTTCTACTCCATGGGTCGTGCGGTGCTGGCGAACCTGACTGCCGGGCGGACGGTGCAGGGGGCGAGTACGCTGACCCAGCAGCTGGTGAAGAACCTGTTCCTGTCCAGCGAGCGTTCCTACTGGCGTAAGGCCAACGAAGCCTACATGGCGCTGATTATGGACGCCCGCTACAGCAAAGACCGCATTCTTGAGCTGTATATGAACGAGGTGTACCTCGGTCAGAGCGGTGACAACGAAATTCGCGGCTTCCCGCTGGCGAGCCTCTACTACTTTGGCCGTCCGGTGGAAGAGCTGAGCCTTGACCAGCAGGCGCTGCTGGTGGGCATGGTAAAAGGGGCGTCGATTTATAACCCGTGGCGTAACCCGAAACTGGCGCTGGAGCGTCGTAACCTGGTGCTGCGTCTGCTGCAACAGCAGCAGGTGATCGACCAGGAGCTGTACGACATGCTGAGCGCGCGTCCGCTGGGCGTGCAGCCGCGCGGCGGGGTGATTTCACCACAGCCGGCGTTTATGCAGATGGTGCGTCAGGAGCTGCAGGCGAAGCTGGGCGATAAGGTGAAAGATCTCTCCGGCGTGAAGATTTTCACCACCTTTGACTCCGTGGCGCAGGATGCGGCTGAAAAAGCGGCCACCGAAGGCATTCCGGCGCTGAAGAAACAGCGTAAGCTGAGCGATCTGGAAACCGCGATGGTGGTCGTTGATCGCTTCAGCGGTGAAGTGCGTGCGATGGTCGGCGGCGCAGAGCCGCAGTTTGCGGGCTACAACCGCGCCATGCAGGCGCGTCGTTCCATTGGTTCTCTGGCGAAACCGGCAACCTACCTGACCGCGCTGAGCCAGCCGAATCAGTATCGCCTGAACACCTGGATTGCCGATGCGCCGATTTCGCTGCGTCAGCCGAATGGCCAGGTGTGGTCGCCGCAGAACGATGACCGCCGCTACAGCGGTCAGGTGATGCTGGTGGATGCGCTGACGCGTTCAATGAACGTGCCGACGGTTAACCTCGGTATGGCGCTGGGCCTGCCCGCCGTCACCGATACCTGGCTGAAGCTGGGCGTGCCGAAAGACCAGCTCAACGCCGTACCGGCGATGCTGCTTGGGGCACTGAACCTGACGCCGATTGAAGTGGCGCAGGCATTCCAGACCATTGCCAGCGGCGGTAACCGCGCGACCCTGTCGGCGCTGCGTTCGGTGATTGCGGAAGACGGTACCGTGCTGTACCAGAGCTTCCCGCAGGCCGAGCGTGCGGTGCCGGCACAGGCGGCGTACATGACGCTGTGGACCATGCAGCAGGTGGTTCAACGCGGTACCGGTCGTCAGCTGGGCGCGAAATACCCGAACCTGCATCTGGCAGGGAAAACCGGGACCACCAACAACAACGTCGATACCTGGTTTGCTGGTATCGATGGCCGTGAAGTGGTGATCACCTGGGTAGGTCGCGATAATAACCAGCCGACCAAGCTGTACGGCGCGAGTGGTGCGATGTCTATCTATCAGCGTTACCTGGCAAGCGAGTCGCCGATTGCGCTGGATCTGACGCCGCCAGAAGACGTGGTCAATATGGGCGTGGATGAAGGCGGTAACTTTATCTGCGGCGGTGGCGGCATGCGTATGCTGCCGGTCTGGACGACCGACCCGGATGCGCTGTGCCAGCAAAGCCAGCAGCAGATAGAGCAGCAGCAGTCGACGAACCCGTTTGACTCGTCCTCTTCACAGCCGCAGCAGCAACAACAGCAGCAGCCGCAGCAAGAGAAGAAAGAGAGCGACGGCGTAGCCGGCTGGATCAAGGATATGTTCGGCGGGAATTAATCGCGTAATGCACCCACTAAAAGGCCTCTGTCTCTGACAGAGGCCTTTTTATATCCAGGTTTTTTCTTTTTTTTAACCTCATTATTTCATCTGTTTGTTTCTTAACCCCTTAGTTTTTGTAGGGGCGCGTATTGCTTGCTATCGACGCAATTTTTCGCCTATCATGCTGCTCGTTATAATAATAATTCTCGTTTACGTTATCATTCACTTCATCAGAGAAATACCCATGGCACGTCTTAAAACTGCTCAGCCAACCCACTCGCTGCGTAAACTCGCGGTTGTAGTAGCCACAGCGGTTAGCGGCATGTCTGTTTATGCACAGGCAGCAGAACAACCGAAAGAAGAAACCATCACCGTCACCGCCGCTCCGGCTTCGCAAGAAAGCGCCTGGGGCCCGGCACCAACGATCGCGGCAAAACGTTCCGCGACGGCAACCAAGACGGATACTCCGATTGAGAAGACGCCGCAGTCTGTTTCGGTCATTACCCGTCAGGAAATGGACATGCGCCAGCCGACAACTGTCAAAGATGCGATGGCCTATACGCCGAGCGTCTTTTCTACGCGCGGTAGTTCCTCAACCTATGATGTGGTTTCAATTCGTGGTTTCACCGCACCGACAACCGTGAATACCAACCAGTACCTGGATGGTATGAAACTGCAGGGGAATAACTACTCTGAAGTTTCTATGGACCCGTATTTCCTGGAACGCGTTGAAGTGATGCGTGGACCAACCTCCGTGCTGTACGGCAACAGCAACCCGGGCGGCGTCGTGAGCATGGTCAGTAAGCGTCCGACTACCGAACCGCTGCGCGAAATTCAGTTCAAGATGGGCACGGATAACCTCTGGCAGACTGGCTTTGACTTCAGCGATGCGATTGATGATGCAGGCGTGTGGTCCTACCGTCTGACCGGCTTAGGCCGCAGCCAGGATGCTCAGCAGGATATGGCGAAATCGAGCCGCTATGCCGTGGCGCCGTCTTTCAGCTGGCGTCCGGATGACAAAACTAACTTTACCTTCCTGAGCAACTTCCAGAGCGATCCCGATGCCGGCTACTACGGCTGGTTGCCGCGTGAAGGCACCGTGGTTCCTTACATTGATGCCAACGGTAACGCGCACAAGCTGCCGACCGATTTCAACGAAGGTGAAAAAGACAACAAGATGCAGCGTCGCCAGCAGATGGTGGGCTACAACTTCTCTCACGAATTTAACGACACCTTCACCGTGCGTCAGAACCTGCGCTACGACCAGGTGAAAACGCTGTACCGCTCGGTATATGGTTACGGCTATATTGCGCCGGGCCAGATCAACCGTCAGTACGTGCGTTCTGACGAGGATCTGAATGGCTTCACCGTTGATACCCAACTGCAATCTAAATTTGCGACTGGTGAAGTCGATCATACGCTGCTGACCGGCGTTGATTATTCTCGCATGCGCAATGATGTTGACGCGCTGTATGGTTCTGCCGACGCACTGGATATGAATAATCCGCAGTACGGTAACCCAAATATCGATGTCAGCGGTCCTTACGCGAAGTACCAGGTTCTGAACCGTATGGAGCAAACTGGCCTGTATGCACAGGATCAGATGGAGTGGGACAAGTGGGTACTGACGCTGGGCGGCCGCTATGATTACGCGAAAACGTCAACACTGACCCGCAGCACGGGTACAGAAGCGATGAACCACGACCAGCAGTTCACCTGGCGTGGCGGGATTAACTACCTGTTCGACAATGGTATTTCCCCGTACTTTAGCTACAGCGAATCTTTCGAACCGACTTCCGGTTCAACAAAAGAAGGGAAGCCGTTCGATCCGTCTCGCGGCAAGCAGTATGAAGCTGGCGTGAAGTATGTACCGAAAGATATGCCGGTGGTGCTGACCGCAGCGGTGTATCAGCTGACTAAGAACAAAAATTTGACCTCCGATCCGAACGATCCGACAGGTCTGTACAGCGTACAGACCGGGGAAATCCGTTCTCGCGGTATCGAGCTGGAAGCGAAAGCGGCGGTTAACGAAAACATCAACGTAACGGCTGCCTATAGCTACAATGACGCAGAGTACACTGAAGACACGATCTTCAAAGGTAAGCGTCCGGCAGAAGTTCCGCGTAACCAGGCTTCCCTGTGGACGGATTACACCTTCTACGACACGGCGCTGAGCGGTCTGACCTTCGGGGCGGGCGTGCGTTACACCGGCTCCACCGTGAGCTACTACAAAAACGTTGCCGCGAAGAAAAATGAAGCGTTTAGCGTAGCGGGTTACGCGATTGCCGATGCAATGGTGAAATATGACCTGGGTCGCTTCGGCTTACCGGGATCATCTGTTGCCGTTAACGTCAATAACCTGTTCGACCGTGATTACGTCTCCAGCTGCTACAGCGAATACGCATGCTACTGGGGCGCAGAACGTCAGGTTGTTGCGACCGCAACGTTCCGTTTCTAACCACCTCCAGGGCGCGGATTTTCCGCGCCCTTTAACATGTTGACGGTTATGCAGGACAACAAAACTCATTCAGATACGACCTTTTCTCTCGAACAGGTCGTTTTTCGCGTTCCGGGCCGTACGCTGCTTCATCCTCTCTCTTTAACCTTTCCTGCGGGCAAAGTGACCGGGCTCATCGGCCACAACGGCTCGGGCAAATCGACCCTGTTGAAAATGTTGGGCCGCCATCAGCCGCCGTCGGAAGGGGAGATCCTGCTTGACGGTCAGCCGCTCGACAGCTGGAACAGCAAAGCGTTTGCCCGCAAGGTGGCCTATTTGCCGCAGCAACTGCCGCCCGCTGAAGGGATGACGGTGCGTGAACTGGTGGCGATTGGCCGCTACCCATGGCACGGTGCGCTAGGGCGTTTTGGTGTTGCCGACCGTGAAAAGGTGGACGAGGCGATTGCGCTGGTGGGGCTGAAGCCGCTGGCCCAGCGCCTGGTTGACAGCCTGTCCGGCGGTGAGCGTCAGCGTGCATGGATCGCCATGCTGGTGGCGCAGGATAGCCGTTGCTTGCTGCTTGATGAACCGACGTCCGCGCTGGATATTGCTCATCAGGTCGATGTGCTGGCATTGGTACATCGCCTCAGCCAGCAGCGCGGCCTGACCGTGGTAGCGGTGCTGCACGATATCAATATGGCGGCGCGTTACTGCGACTATCTGGTGGCCCTGCGCGGCGGCGAAATGATTGCCCAGGGGACGCCGGATGAACTGATGCGCAGCGACACGCTGGAACGTATTTATGGTATCCCGATGGGGATCCTGCCACACCCGGCCGGTGCTGCACCGGTAAGTTTTGTCTATTGATGGCTGACGTAAACCTGATTAGCCGCCGTCGGTTACTGACGGCGATGGCGCTGTCGCCGCTGTTGTGGCGGATGCAAACGGCGCAGGCCGCGCCGATGAACAACGAGCGCATTGTGGCGCTCGAATGGTTACCCGTTGAGCTGATGCTGGCGCTGGGCGTCACGCCATACGGCGTCGCGGATATTCCCAACTACCGTATGTGGGTCAACGAACCGGTGCTGCCGGATTCGGTGATTGACGTTGGCTTGCGCACGGAGCCCAATCTGGAGCTACTGACGCAAATGAAGCCGTCGATGCTGGTATGGTCGGCAGGCTATGGCCCTTCGCCGGAGGTGCTGGCGCGCATCGCGCCGGGGCACGGCTTCGCGTTCAGCGACGGGAAACAGCCGCTGGCGCAGGCGCGACGCTCGCTGATGGAAATGGCGGACCTGCTGGGTAAACAAGCGGCCGCACATCGCCATCTGGCGGAATTCGATGCCTTTATCGATGGACTGAAGCCGCGTTTCCGTCAGCGTGGGGAGCGCCCCCTGCTGATGATGTCACTGCTCGATTCGCGTCATGTGCTGGTGTTCGGCCCGAACTGCCTGTTCCAGGAAGTTCTCGACCGTCTGGGGGTTAAAAACGCCTGGCAGGGTGAAACCAACTTCTGGGGCAGCACGGTCGTGGGGATTGACCGGCTGGCGGCCTATAAAGACGTCGATGTGATTTGTTTCGACCACGGTAACGCTGCGGAAATGCGCAGCTTGTCGGCCACGCCGTTATGGCAGGCAATGCCATTCGTACGCGCTGGCCGCATGCAGGTCGTACCGGCGGTCTGGTTCTATGGCGCCACGCTATCGGCGATGCATTTTGCCCGCATCCTGGATAATTCGTTGGGAGGCAATGCGTGAAAACGACCTTCTCTCCCTTTGCTGCACTGCTGCTGGGTCTGTTGTTTATTGCTGCGTTGGCGCTGACCTGGTTTAACTTCAGCACCGCGCTGCCGGGTTCGCTCTGGTTGCAGGCGATGCGTCAGCCGAATATCGACGCCATTGACCAGATGATTTTCCACTACAGCCTGCTGCCGCGCTTGGCGATTGCGCTGCTGGTTGGAGCTGGGCTGGGGCTGGTCGGCGTGCTGTTCCAGCAGGTTTTGCGTAACCCACTGGCAGAACCGACGACGCTTGGCGTGGCCACTGGTGCGCAGCTCGGTATGACCATCACCACTCTGTGGGCGATACCGGGGGTGCTGGCGGCGCAATTTGCCGCGCTAGCGGGGGCCTGCATCGTCGGGGCGCTGGTGTTTGGCGTCGCGTGGGGTAAACGGCTTTCGCCGGTCACGCTGATTCTCGCCGGTCTGGTGGTGAGCCTCTACTGTGGTGCCATCAACCAACTGATGGTGATTTTCCACCATGACCAGCTGCAAAGCATGTTCCTGTGGAGCACCGGCACGCTGACGCAGACCGACTGGAGCGTGGTGCAGCGTCTGTGGCCGCAACTGCTGGGCGGCGTGATGTTGACGTTGCTGCTGCTGCGTCCGTTGACGCTGATGGGGCTGGATGACGGCGTGGCCCGTAACCTCGGGCTGGCGTTATCGCTGGCTCGTCTGGGGGCGCTAACGCTGGCGATCGTCATCAGCGCCTTGCTGGTTAACGCGGTGGGGATTATTGGTTTTATCGGCCTGTTTGCGCCGCTGCTGGCGAAAATGCTGGGGGCGCGGCGTTTGCTCTCCCGACTGCTGCTGGCGCCGTTGATTGGCGCGTTGATCCTGTGGCTCTCCGATCAACTGATTCTGTGGCTGTCGCGAGTCTGGATGGAGGTCTCTACCGGCTCCGTCACCGCGCTGATTGGCGCGCCGTTGCTGCTGTGGCTGCTACCGCGTTTGCGCAGCATGAGCGCGCCCGCAATGAACGCCAGCGACAGCGTTGCCCGCGAACGGCAGAACGTTGCGTGGTTTGCGCTGGGCGGGTTAGCCATCCTGTTGATTGCCGTATTTGCGGCGTTGTCGCTGGGGCGTGACGCTTACGGCTGGCACTGGGCCAGCGGTTCGCTGCTGGATCAACTGCTCCAGTGGCGCTGGCCGCGTATCGCCTCCGCGCTGATCGCCGGGATGATGCTGGCGGTCGCGGGCTGCATTATTCAGCGTCTGACCGGCAACCCGATGGCCAGCCCGGAAGTGCTGGGAATTAGTTCCGGTGCGGCGTTCGGCGTGGTGCTGATGCTGTTTATCGTGCCGGGCAACGCCTTTGGCTGGCTGCTGCCTGCCGGGAGCGTCGGCGCAGCGGCCACGCTGCTGATTATCCTGATTGCAGCCGGGCGCGGCGGCTTCTCGCCGCACCGCATGCTGCTGGCGGGGATGGCGTTGAGCACCGCATTCACCATGTTGCTGATGATGCTACAGGCCAGCGGCGACCCGCGTATGGCGCAGATTTTGACGTGGATTTCCGGCTCGACCTACAACGCTACCGGCAAGCAGGTGATGCAGTCGGCGGCCGCGATGGTGATTTTACTGCTGCTGGTGCCGCTGTGCCGTCGCTGGCTCACCATTCTGCCGCTGGGCGGTGAAACGGCGCGGTCGATCGGCATGGCGCTGGCGCCGACCCGCATTGCGCTGCTGCTGTTGGCGGCGAGCCTGACGGCGGCGGCGACGCTAACCATCGGGCCGTTGAGCTTTGTCGGTTTGATGGCGCCGCATATCGCACGGATGATGGGCTTCCGACGGACGATGCCGCATATGGTGATTTCCGCCTTGATTGGTGGCCTGCTGCTGGTGTTTGCGGATTGGTGCGGACGAATGCTGATGTTTCCGTATCAGGTGCCCGCGGGGCTGCTGTCGACCTTTATCGGCGCGCCGTACTTTATCTATTTGCTGAGGAAGCAGAGCCGCTAGATGAAAGGGTGAGGGAACGTCCCCCCTCACTCCGACCCTCTCCCCAAAGGGGCGAGGGGGAAAAGCGAGCTGGTGCCGTAGGTGAAGGCTGTTCCGAACGGTTCCCTCTCCCCGATGGGGAGAGGGCTAGGGTGAGGGGGAACTGCGCGTATATCCCTTACAGCTGGGCAAACACTCGACGCGCCGCGTCGATGGTGTTATCAATATCTTCTTCGCTGTGGGCAACCGACATAAAGCCCGCCTCAAAGGCCGACGGCGCCAGATATACCCCTTCTTCCAGCATCAGATGGAAGAAGCGCTTGAAGCGCTCCACGTCGCACTTCAGCACATCCTGATAGCAGGTGACTTCTTTGGCATCGGTGAAGAAAATACCGAACATGCCGCCCACGTTGTTGACGACCAGCGGGATACCCGTGTCTTGTGCGGCATCCAGCAAGCCTTGCGCCAGCTGGTTGGTCAGCTCGGTCAGCGTCTCGTGGACGCCCGGCTGCGCCACTTCGGTCAGGCAAGCGTAACCCGCTGCCATCGCAATCGGGTTACCGGAGAGCGTACCCGCCTGGTAAACCGGGCCGGTTGGCGCCAGCGCGTCCATCACGTCACGACGGCCGCCGAACGCCCCTACCGGCATCCCACCGCCGATGATTTTGCCCAGACAGGTCAGGTCCGGCACCACGTCGTAGTAGGACTGTGCGCCCGCCAGCGCCACGCGGAAGCCAGTCATTACTTCATCGATAATCAGCAGCGCGCCAAACTCATCACACAGGGCGCGCAGGCCCGGCAGGAACTCTGGCTGTGGCGGAATGCAGTTCATGTTGCCGGCGACCGGTTCAACGATAATGCAGGCGATCTCCTGCGGATACTGCTCGAACGCCGCGCGCACGGACGCCAGATCGTTATAGGTGCAGGTGAGGGTATGTTTGGCGAAGTCTGCCGGGACACCCGGTGAATTTGGCTGGCCGAGGGTCAGCGCGCCGGACCCGGCTTTCACCAGCAGGCAGTCGGCATGGCCATGGTAGCAGCCTTCAAACTTGATGATTTTGTCGCGGCCCGTGAAGCCGCGGGCCAGGCGAATGGCGCTCATGGTGGCTTCGGTACCGGAGTTGACCATACGAACCATATCCATGGTAGGCACCAGTTCGGTCACCAGCTTCGCCATAGTCACTTCCATTTCGGTCGGCGCGCCGAAGCTCAGGCCGCGCTCGGCCGCTTCAATGACCGCGTTACGGATAGCCGGATGGTTATGTCCCAGCACCATTGGCCCCCAGGAGCCGACGTAATCGATATAGGCTTTACCGTCGACGTCGTACAGGTATGCGCCATCTGCGCGTTCAATAAACAGCGGCGTGCCGCCAACGCCGGTGAAGGCGCGTACCGGCGAGTTAACGCCGCCGGGGATAAGTTCACGCGCTGCGCTATAGAGGTTTTCAGATTTGCTCATTGCCAGGATCCTGGTTCGTGAAAAATGTTTTGTCCGCTATTCTAAATTATTCCGTAGAGGTTATGAAATTTTTGCCTGATTGCAACAAAGCCCTCCTGAAGCAATTTTTTCGCGACGTAGCGCACAGGTGTGGGTAAAATGCTCCCCCTTCCTATTTGTATTACCAATTAGTGATGACGGTATGAAAGCTGAAATACCCCCTTTAGAGGCACAACGGATTGTCCGTTTACGCCGCCGTGACGTGGTGCGTAAATTGTTGAATCGCGATAAAACGCCGCTGATGGTGCTCCTGATGGCCGCCGTGGTTGGCGCGCTGGTGGGTTTAGTCGGCGTGGCGTTTGAGCATGCGGTGAACTGGGTGATGAACGCGCGTATTGGCACGTTGGCTCAGGTTGCGGACCATTGGTTTATCGTCTGGCCGCTGGCCTTTATTCTGTCGGCGCTGCTGGCGATGGTAGGTTACTGGCTGGTGCGTCGTTTTGCGCAGGAGGCCGGTGGCTCGGGGATCCCGGAAATTGAAGGCGCACTGGAAGAGTTACGTCCAGTGCGCTGGTGGCGCGTGTTGCCGGTGAAATTTATCGGCGGCATGGGCACGCTCGGTGCCGGTATGGTGCTGGGACGCGAAGGGCCGACGGTGCAGATCGGCGGCAACGTGGGGCGCATGGTGAGTGATATCTTCCGCCAGCGCGGCGAAGAAGCGCGCCACACCCTGCTGGCAACGGGCGCGGCGGCGGGCTTGTCGGCGGCCTTTAACGCGCCGCTGGCGGGCATACTGTTCATTATTGAAGAGATGCGACCGCAGTTCCGCTACAGCCTGATTTCAATTAAAGCGGTGTTTACCGGCGTTATCATGTCGAGCATTGTGTTCCGCATCTTCAACGGCGAAACGCCGGTGATTGAGGTCGGTAAACTGAGCAACGCGCCGGTCAATACGCTGTGGCTGTATATGGTGCTGGGCATTGTGTTCGGCTGCTTTGGGCCGCTGTTCAACACGATGGTGCTGAAGACCCAGGATATGTTTTTCCGCATCCACGGTGGCAATATTAAAAAATGGGTACTGATTGGCGGTCTGATCGGCGGTTGCTGCGGCGTACTGGGGCTGATTCAACCGGCGGCATCGGGCGGCGGCTTTACCCTGATCCCGATTGCGGCGGCGGGTAACTACACCATCGGCGCGCTGCTGTGTTTGTTCATTGTTCGCGTCGTGACCACGCTGCTGTGCTTCTCCTCCGGCGCGCCAGGCGGGATTTTCGCACCGATGCTGGCGTTGGGCACGTTGCTGGGGACCGCGTTTGGCACGGCGGCGGCGAGTCTGTTTCCGGCTTATCATCTGGACGCTGGCACTTTCGCCATCGCCGGAATGGGCGCGCTGCTGGCGGCTTCCGTTCGCGCCCCGTTGACCGGTATCGTGCTGGTACTGGAGATGACCGATAACTATCAGCTCATTTTGCCAATGATTATCACCGGGCTCGGTGCCACGCTATTAGCGCAGTTCCTCGGCGGACAACCGCTTTATGCCACTATCCTGGCGCGTACGCTGGCCAAGCAGGAAGCCGAGCAAGAGGCAAAAGCCCGGCAGGTTGCCGGGGAGAATACTTGAACGATTTACCAGGGTATTAGATAATGACCCAAAGAGTCGGGTTACTATTTGCCCAGACTAGCTGTAGTAATGGGAGCATAAAATGAGTGATGACGTAGCGCTGCCGCTGGAGTTTACCGACGCCGCAGCCAAAAAAGTAAAAGTCCTGATTGCGGATGAAGAGAATCCAAACCTGAAGCTGCGTGTGTACATCACGGGCGGCGGCTGCAGCGGCTTCCAGTACGGTTTTACCTTTGACGATCAGATCAACGAAGGCGATATGACCATCGAAAAACAGGGCGTTGGCCTGGTGGTTGATCCAATGAGCTTGCAGTATCTGGTAGGCGGTTCCGTTGACTATACCGAAGGTCTGGAAGGTTCACGTTTTATCGTGACCAACCCGAACGCGACCAGCACCTGCGGCTGCGGTTCTTCCTTCAGCATTTGATGATCAAATGTCTAAAATTGCCCGCTTAGCCGCGGGCAATTTTGTTTGCAAGCAGGGTTAGCGCCCGTTGTCGTCCAGCGCAAAGGTCGGCAGCTTCAGATGCCAGCGAATGGCGGCCAGACGAATGGCCAGCGTCACCACCATCCCCATCATACTGGCGTTTTCCAGCGGCACTTTGAAGGTGTAATAGGCTGTCGCGTGGACGATCCCGCCAATAATACAGGCGGTAGCGTAGATTTCGGTGCGCAGAATCATCGGCACTTCGCGCGCCAGCACGTCACGGATAATCCCGCCGCCGACGCCGGTCACCACCCCCATACAGACCGCGACCAGCGGCCCGGAGTGCGCAATAAACGCTTTATTGACGCCGATGCCGACGAACACCGCCAGCCCGACTGCGTCGAGTACCGGCAGCACCCACTTCGGCAGGCGACGCGGTTGGCGCACCAGCACGATGGTCAGCATACAGGTCACCATTGCCACGACCAGGTCGGTCGGGTCTTTTACCCAGAATACCGGGCCGTTGGCAAGCGCCATATCGCGAATCGTTCCGCCACCGACGGCGGTAACGACGCCCAGAACCAGCACGCCGAACGGATCCATGCGCAGTTTCCCCGCCAGAAGCACGCCGGAGACGGCGAAAACAATGGTGCCAACAATATCAAGCCAGTAGACAAGCATGACCAATTACCCAATTAATGAACCTGCGACAGCGCAGTACAGAGTTGTTTTGCGGCGAGGATAATACGTGGGCTTGCCCGTTCAAACCAGTCACTATTAAGGGGAATAACCGGGATTGTGAGCTGACTGGCCCAGTAGCGCTGAATTTTCGGAATCTGACTTTCGTCACCGGCGGCGACAATGGCCTGCGGCTGACGCGTCAGTACCTGCTCACGGCTCACCTGCGGCCAGGCGACGCGGCTGTCGGCAAAGATGTTCTGACCGCCGCAAATCTCCAGCACCTGGTTCTGAATCGCGCTTTTGTTACTGGTGAAGATAGGGTTGAAACCGAACTGCATAAACACGCGCTTTTTCGGCGCGTCGGCGTATTGCGCCTTCAGTTGAGCGTAGTCGCGCATCAGCGCGGCGGCGGCCTGCTCGGCTTTTTCCGGCTGCGGGCTCCACTTTGCCAGCTTACGCAGCGCGGCGGCGATGTCTTCAATACTGTGTGAGTCAATCCACAGAACGGTAATGCCGAGCGACTGCAACTGATTGACCGGGCGCTCGGCGTTGCCTTCCTTCCACGCCAGCACGACGTCCGGATGCAGCGCCACGATGCGCTCCAGGTTGATGCCTTGCCAGGAGGCGACCTGTTCGATCGTTTTGGCCGCGGCGGGGTAGTCAGACCACGCGCTGACGCCAACGGGGGTGATCCCGGCGGCAAAGGCCAGTTCGGTATTGGCAGGGGAGAGGGAGATAACCCGCGGCGCGGCATAGAGCCACGCCGGGGCGCTAAACAGCAGGGCCAGCAGCCCTGTCATCAAGCGCTTAGCCATGTGCGAGTTTCTGCACCAGCGTTTCAACCATCAGCGTCGATTGCTTCGCGGCAACCGCCAGGAATTCGTCAAAGCTCAGGTGGGACTCTTTGTCGGCAACGTCGGAGATGGCGCGCACCACCACGAACGGCACGGCAAAGCTGTGGCAAACGTGGGCAATGGCGGTAGCTTCCATCTCAACGGCAATGGCCTGCGGGAAGTTGCGACGAATTTTCGCCAGCCCTTCGGCGCCGTTAATGAAAGCGTCGCCGCTGACGATCAGGCCGCGTACCGCATTCAGATCCAGCGCCTTGATGCAGGTTTCGGCGGCGGCAATCAGTTTATCGTCGGCTTTGAACGCCGCCGGGCAGCCGGCCATCTGGCCGATTTCGTAGCCGAATGCGGTAACGTCGGCATCGTGATAGCGCGCTTCATCGGAGACCACGATATCACCCACTTTCAGCGTCGGCGCCAGACCGCCCGCGGAACCGGTGTTGATGATAACGTCCGGCTGGCAGCGCTCCAGCAGCAGGGCAGCGCCCATCGCGGCCGCGACTTTACCAATGCCGGACTTCAGCAGAGCAACGTCCACGCCGTTCAACTGCCCGGTGTAGATTTCACTGCCGCCGAGGGTGATAGTCTGACGATTTTCGATTTTGTCACGCAGCAGCGTAACTTCTTCTTCCATTGCGCCAATAATGCCGATTTTCATAGATTTACTCGCGATGTGCCATGTTTAAAGGCATAGTCTATCATGCGGTTCAGGGGAAGCGCATTTCTCGCGACGGAGAGGCTATGGCTAAGATTGATTTTCGTAACAAAATTAACTGGCGTCGGCGCTATCGTTCACCGCAGGGCGTCAGCTCGGAGCATGAGATCCTGCGCATTTTTGAAAGTGACCGTGGGCGCATCATCAACTCGCCGGCGATTCGCCGTTTGCAGCAGAAAACCCAGGTCTTCCCGCTGGAGCGTAATGCCGCCGTTCGCACGCGCCTCACTCACTCGATGGAGGTCCAGCAGGTAGGGCGCTATATCGCCAAAGAGATTTTAAGCCGCCTGAAAGAGAAAAAGCTGCTGGTGGCCTACGGTCTGGACGAGTTGACCGGGCCGTTTGAAAGCATCGTTGAGATGGCTTGCCTGATGCATGATATCGGCAATCCGCCGTTTGGCCATTTTGGCGAAGCGGCAATCAACGACTGGTTCAGCCAGCGTCTGGCGCCGAAAGATGCGCTGCGCCAGCCGCTGAGCCATGACCGCTGTGAAGTCGTGAGCCTCCAGCTGCGCGAAGGTGAAGAGACGCTGAATGAGTTGCGCCGTAAGGTGCGTCAGGATCTGTGTCACTTTGAAGGCAACGCGCAGGGGGTTCGACTGGTGCATACGCTAATGCGTATGAACCTGACCTGGGCGCAGGTGGGCTGCATCCTGAAATATACGCGTCCGGCCTGGTGGGTGGGCGAGACGCCGGTGACCCACAGCTATTTAATGAAAAAACCGGGCTACTACCTGGCCGAAGAAGGTTATATTTCGCGCTTACGTAAAGAACTGGATTTAGCGCCTTACAATCGTTTTCCATTAACCTGGATTATGGAAGCGGCCGATGATATTTCTTATTGCGTGGCGGACCTTGAGGATGCCGTTGAAAAACGTATCTTCAGTGTTGAACAGCTGTATCAGCATTTATACGATTCCTGGCCGGAGCATACAAAAGGCTCACTGTTCGCACAGGTGGTAGAAAATGCCTGGGATAAATCTCGCGCTAATTCATTAAGCCGCAGTACTGAAGACCAGTTCTTTATGTATTTACGGGTGAACACATTAAATAAACTGGTGCCCTATGCGGCGCAGAGGTTTATTGAAAATCTGCCGCAGATTTATGCTGGCGACTTTAATCACGCACTGCTGGAAGATGAAAGTAGTTATAGTCAGTTGCTTAATCTTTATAAAAATGTGGCTATAAAACATGTGTTTAGTCATCATGAGGTTGAGCAGCTGGAATTGCAGGGCTACCGGGTTATTGGTGGATTGCTGGATATCTACGCGCCGTTGCTTAAATTATCCTTAAGCGATTTCAGTGAACTGGTGGAACACGAGCGGGTGCGTCGCTTACCCATTGAGTCGCGCCTTTTTTGCAAGCTCTCAACGCGACATCGTTTAGCTTATGTTGAGGCTGTGAATAAAATTTCACGCGATGCCCTTGAATTTCCGGTGATGGAATATTATTACCGTTGTCGTCTGCTTCAGGATTATATCAGCGGAATGACCGACCTCTACGCGTGGGATGAATATCGACGACTGATGGCAGTAGAATAATCAGAAGTTTTGTAAAGGCGCTCAATAAATTTTTACTTTTCCCACGTGCAGTTGAATGGAACTTAGTGTCATAAAGCGAATCTGATAGTCACGAACACAGCAATTTTGCGTAATCTGATATTGAGATTGAAACACATGAAAAAAACCACGTTAGCAATGAGTGCTCTGGCTCTTAGTTTAAGTCTGGTTCTGTCTCCGTTGTCCGCTAGCGCGGCCGAGACGGCATCTTCTACCGCATCCGCTGCCCAGCCTATGCCTAGCCTGGCACCGATGCTGGAAAAAGTGATGCCGTCTGTCGTCAGCATTAATGTTGAGGGCAGCACAACGGTAAACACGCCGCGTATGGGTCGTAACTTCCAGCAGTTCTTCGGCGACAACTCGCCGTTCTGTCAGGACGGTTCACCGTTCCAGAGCTCACCTTTCTGCCAGGGCGCTGGCCCGAACGGCGGTAACGGTGGCGCCCAGCCGCAGCAGCAACAGAAATTTATGGCCCTCGGCTCCGGTGTGGTGATTGACGCCGCCAAAGGCTACGTCGTCACCAACAACCACGTGGTTGATAACGCCAACGTGATTAAAGTACAGCTGAGTGATGGACGTAAGTTTGACGCTAAAGTGGTCGGTAAAGACCCGCGCTCGGATATCGCGCTGATTCAGATTCAGGATCCGAAAAACCTGACGGCAATTAAGCTGGCGGATTCCGATGCCCTGCGCGTCGGCGACTACACCGTAGCGATTGGTAACCCGTTCGGTCTGGGCGAAACCGTCACTTCCGGTATCGTCTCCGCGTTGGGTCGTAGCGGCCTGAACGTCGAAAACTACGAAAACTTTATTCAGACCGATGCGGCGATCAACCGTGGTAACTCCGGCGGCGCGCTGGTGAACCTGAACGGCGAGCTGATTGGTATCAATACCGCGATCCTTGCGCCGGACGGTGGCAACATCGGTATCGGCTTCGCCATTCCAAGCAACATGGTGAAAAACCTGACCGATCAGATGGTGAAATTTGGCCAGGTAAAACGCGGTGAACTGGGCATTATGGGTACCGAGCTGAACTCTGAACTGGCGAAAGCAATGAAAGTTGACGCTCAGCGCGGCGCTTTCGTCAGCCAGGTTATGCCGAACTCCTCTGCGGCGAAAGCGGGCATCAAAGCCGGTGACGTGATTACCGCCCTGAACGGTAAGCCAATTAGCAGCTTCGCGGCGCTGCGCGCCCAGGTGGGCACCATGCCGGTGGGCAGCAAAATCACCCTCGGCCTGCTGCGCGATGGCAAACCGGTGACGGTGAACCTGGAACTGCAGCAAAGCAGCCAGACTCAGGTAGAGTCCAGCAGCATTTTCAACGGGATTGAAGGTGCGGAAATGAGCAACAAAGGCCAGGATAAAGGCGTGGTGGTTAATACGGTGAAAGCCGGGACCCCGGCCGCGCAGATTGGTCTGAAGAAAGGCGACATTATCGTGGGCGCGAACCAGCAGGTGGTGAAAAACATCGCCGAGCTGCGCAAAATCCTCGACAGCAAGCCGTCCGTTCTGGCGCTGAACATCCAGCGTGGTGATAGCTCTATCTACCTGCTGATGCAGTAATCATGACCTCAACCCTTTCCCCATCAGGGGAAAGGGTTTCTTCCTTTCGTAATGTGAAGCTCCCCACAACTCCATAGATCTCGGCTGTGCTTTGTGCATTTGCACAGTGCGCGGTTCCCCTGTCTTTCTTATCATGTAACCTGCTCACAGGAGGGGTTCATGGCTGGCTGGCATCTCGATACTAAAATGGCGCAGGATATTGTGGCGCGCACCATGCGCATCATCGATACCAATATTAACGTGATGGATGCCCGTGGACGCATTATCGGCAGCGGCGATCGCGAGCGTATTGGGGAATTGCACGAAGGTGCGCTGCTGGTGCTGTCACAGGGCAGGGTCGTAGACATCGATGATGCGGTGGCGCGTCATCTGCATGGCGTGCGTCAAGGGATCAACCTGCCGCTGCGTCTGGAGGGGGAAATCGTCGGCGTTATCGGCCTGACCGGCGAACCGGAGACGCTGCGTAAATATGGCGAGCTGGTGTGCATGACGGCGGAGATGATGCTCGAGCAGTCGCGGCTGATGCATCTGCTGGCGCAGGACAGCCGTCTGCGTGAAGAGCTGGTCATGAATCTGATTCAGGCCGAGGAGAATACCCCTGCGTTGACCGAATGGGCGCAGCGTTTGGGAATCGACCTTAACCAGCCGCGCGTGGCGGCGGTCGTTGAAGTCGACAGCGGGCAGCTTGGCGTCGACAGCGCCATGGCCGAGTTACAGCAGTTGCAAAACGCGCTGACCACGCCGGAGCGCAACAACCTGATTGCTATCGTCTCTTTGACTGAAATGGTGGTGCTGAAACCGGCACTCAATCAGTTTGGCCGCTGGGATGCTGAAGACCACCAGAAGCGCGTTGAGCAGTTGATTTCACGCATGAAAGAGAACGGCCATCTGCGTTTTCGCGTGGCGCTGGGCAACTATTTTACCGGGCCGGGCAGCATTGCCCGCTCGTACCGTACTGCCCGTACCACCATGATGGTGGGCAAACAGCGCATGCCCGAGAGCCGCAGCTATTTTTACCAGGATTTGATGCTGCCGGTGCTGCTCGACAGCCTGCGCGGGGGCTGGCAGGCTAACGAGCTTTCGCGCCCGTTGATGCGCCTGAAGGCAATGGATAACAACGGTCTGCTACGTCGTACCCTGACAGCATGGTTTCGCAACAATGTTCAGCCGCTGGCTACCTCAAAGGCACTGTTTATTCACCGCAATACGCTGGAGTATCGACTGAACCGTATCTCGGAGCTAACCGGGCTGGATTTGGGGAATTTTGACGACAGGCTGCTGCTGTATATTGCGCTGCAATTGGATGAGCAGCGATGATAAAACCGTAGAGTGTGCGGTCTGTGTAAGCCTGATAAGCGTAGCGCCATCAGGCAAAAGGCCGGGTGGCGGCTTCGCCTTACCCGGCCTACAAATACATCCACATGCTGCTATTTACGCGTCAACTTCTCAAGATCGGCTTCAATTTCACTGATCTTATTGGTCACGACGCTTTCCAGATGACGCAGATCGTCAAGGATCTTACGCTTCAGGTCGACTTCACTGCGATCGCGCTGGCAAATCTGGTCCAGCTCGTCAATCACGTAGCGCAGATTCGGGCTGATCTCCTGCACTTCTTTGAAACCCTGACCATCACCAGCGATGGTTTTACGCTGACGCGGATATTTGAACTTCACGCTCTTAGCGAAAAATTCACCCTTATCCTTCTGGAAATAGATTTTCAGGATATCGTTGTTGGCTTCCTGCCGGAGGCTGTAACGATCGATTTCATCGGGATTGGTAATCCCCAGGCTTTTCAAATTATCGTACATAGCGGTACCCCTGATCTAATTTAACTATTGAATAATTAACGAAAAAATCAAACTCCGCCAGCGTAAGAATAAAAAAAAGCGGGGTTGCCCCCGCTTTTTCGCATCTTATTAATCGATAGTACGCAGTAGTTCGTTGATACCGACTTTACCGCGGGTTTTCGCGTCAACCTTCTTCACGATGACGGCGCAGTACAGGCTGTACTTACCGTCTTTAGAAGGCAGGTTGCCGGAGACGACAACGGAGCCTGCCGGAACGCGGCCGTAGAACACTTCGCCGGTTTCGCGATCGTAGATTTTGGTGCTCTGACCGAGGTAGACGCCCATCGAGATCACGGAGCCTTCTTCTACGATCACACCTTCAACCACTTCAGAACGCGCGCCGATGAAGCAGTTGTCTTCGATGATGGTCGGGTTCGCCTGCAGCGGCTCCAGTACGCCACCGATGCCGACGCCGCCGGACAGGTGCACGTTTTTACCAATCTGCGCGCAGGAGCCTACGGTCGCCCAGGTATCCACCATGGAACCTTCGTCAACGTAAGCGCCGATGTTCACATAGGACGGCATCAGCACGGTGTTGCGGGCGATATAGGCACCCTGACGAACGGCAGCCGGCGGCACCACGCGGAAACCTTCTTTCTGGAAACGCGCTTCGTCGTAATCAGCGAATTTCATCGGTACTTTATCGAAGTAGCGGCTTTCCGCACCGTCGATAACCTGGTTATCGTTAATACGGAAAGAGAGCAGAACCGCTTTCTTCAGCCACTGGTGAGTGACCCACTGGCCGTCGATCTTTTCAGCGACACGCAGCGCGCCGGAATCCAGCAGGGAAATCACCTGGTTAACCGCTTCGCGGGTTACGGTATCCACATTTGCCGGCGTGATGTCGGCGCGACGCTCAAAAGCGGACTCAATAACGTTCTGTAATTGCTGCATTGTTTACTCTTTCCATTCACTAATAAAAATACGTCACCCTTTATCGTTTGGATTGAGGGCCGCTGTCAACCGTTGTTGCACTTCTTGTTGCAGCTCATTATTAAGGGCACGCCGGTCGGCGGTGGCGATTATAAATAAATCTTCTACTCGTTCACCAATTGTCGTAATTCTGGCCCCGTGTAGCGAAATACCGAGGTCGGCAAACACCTGGCCGACGCGCGCCAACAGCCCCGGCTGGTCAAGGGCGATTAGCTCAAGGAATGACCGACGGTCGGTATGGGTCGGCAGGAAATTGACCTCAGTATCGACGGAGAAGTGGCGCAGTTTGGCGGCCTGGCGACGCGGCTGCGGCGGCTGCCAGCTACGCTGGGTAATCGCCTGCTCCAATCCTAAGCGGATGGCTTCGTGGCGATCGCTGGAGAGCGGGCTGCCGTCCGGCTCAAGCACGATAAAGGAGTCCATCGCCATACCGTCGCGGGTGGTAAAGATCTGTGCGTCGTGGACGCTCAGGTTGCGACGGTCCAGTTCGGCGCAGACGGCAGCGAACAGGTACGGGCGGTCCGGACTCCAGATAAAGATCTCGGTGCCGCCGCGCGTTGCCTGCGGGCTCAGCAGAATCATCGGCTGACTGAGATCGTGTTTAAGCAGGTGACGAGCGTGCCACGCCAGCTGGTTCGGCGTGTGGCGGACAAAGTAGTTGGCGCGGCAGCGGTTCCAGATCTGGTGCAGCGCTTCTTCATTGATGTTATCCATGCGCAGCAGCGCCAGCGCCTGCATCTGGTGATGACGCACGCGTTCACGCATATCCGGCGTGTTCTGCATCCCACGACGCAGCTGTTTTTCAGTGGCGAAATACAGCTCGCGCAGCAGGCTCTGTTTCCAGCTGTTCCACAAGGTTTCGTTGGTCGCGCAAATATCGGCGACCGTCAGGCACACCAGGAAGCGCAGACGGTGTTCGGTCTGCACCTCTTCGGCGAACTGTTTGATGACTTCCGGATCCTGAATATCGCGGCGCTGGGCGGTGACCGACATCAGCAGATGCTGGCGTACCAGCCAGGCGACCAACTGGGTTTCACGCGAATTCAGACCATGCAATTCGGCGAATTTCAGCACGTCCTGAGCACCGAGGATTGAGTGGTCGCCGCCGCGCCCTTTGGCGATATCGTGGAACAGGGCGGCAATCAGAATCAGTTCCGGATGGTTGAGCCGCGGCCAGAGGTCGACGCAAAGCGGATGGCGCGAACGGGTCTCCTCATTGGCAAAACTCTCCAGCTTCAGCAGCACGCGGATGGTGTGCTCGTCGACGGTATAGGCGTGGAACAGGTCGAACTGCATTTGGCCGACGATATATGACCACTGCGGCATATAGGCCCACAGCACGCTGTGGCGGTGCATCGGCAGCAGGCCGCGGCTCACCGCGCCGGGGTGGCGCAGCATATTGAGGAACAGGGAACGCGCCTCTGGGATATAGCACAGCGGCTCGGTCAGATGACGTCGGGCATGGCGCAGGTGGCGCAGCGTGGTGGAATAGATGCCGGTGATGTTGCTGTTGCGCACCATCATGTAGAACATCCGCAAAATAGCCTGCGGCTCGCGGATAAACAGCGTATCGTCGCGCAGATCGATCAGCGTCCCGCGCAGCTGGAAGTCATCGTCGATGGCGCGCGGTTTTTCATCTTCCGTCAGGGCGAGAATCGCTTCATCGAACAACTGCAATAGCATGTGGTTCAGCTCGCCCACGCGACGGGTGACACGATAGAAGTCTTTCATCATGTGTTCGATCGGCTGATTGCCTTCGCCGGCATATTTCAGCCGCTGGGCGACGCTGAGCTGACGATCGAACAGCAGACGGTTGTCGTAGCGATTAAGTTCAAGGTGCAGGGCAAAGCGAATGCGCCACAGCAGATGCAGACACTCGTTAAGCTCGTTGCGCTCGGCCTCGGTGAGGAAGCCAAAGCTGACCATTTCATCGAGCGAGGTGGCGCCAAAGTGGCGGCGAGCGACCCACTGAATGGTGTGGATGTCGCGCAGGCCGCCGGGGCTGCTTTTAATGTCCGGTTCCAGATTGTAGCTGGTGCCGTGGTAGCGCTGGTGGCGCGCCTCCTGCTCGGCGACTTTCGCCGGGAAAAAGTTTTCCGACGGCCAGAAGCCTTCGCTGAAGATGTGTTTTTGCAGCTCAAGGAACAGCGCGACGTCGCCGATCAACAGGCGCGATTCAATCAGGTTGGTGGCGACGGTTAAATCGGATAACCCTTCCAGCAGGCACTCTTCCAGCGTGCGCACGCTGTGGCCGACTTCCAGCTTGATATCCCACAGCAGCGTCAGCAGTTCGCCGATTTTCTGCGCCTGCTCGTCGGGCAGCTTTTTGCGGCTGAGGATAAGCAGGTCGACGTCCGAAAGCGGATGCAGCTCGCCGCGACCGTAGCCGCCGACGGCGACCAGCGCAGCGTCCTCAACCTCGCCAAAACCGTAGTGCAGCCACAGGCGCTGGAGCATCTGGTCGATAAATTCGGTGCGCGCCTCGATGAGCTGTTCCGCGCTGACGCCTTCGTCGAACGCGACGCCGAGCCAGCGCTGGAAGGCTTCCAGCCGGCTTTTGATATCGGCGCAGTTCAGGCTGTCTTCGGGCCAGTGTACCGGGTTGTCCGGCTGGCCTGGCAGAGTGGGAAGGGGGGTACAAGCCAGTTCAGGTATGGAGTTACTCATTGCGCCACCCATAAGAAAAAACGATTACCCAAAAAAAAGCCGGCATTTGCCGGCTTTTCATTATTCGTTGTGCGAGATTATCGCCGGGATGGTGTCATCCGAGCGTAACGTCAATATTTCGCAGCCGTTGTCTGTCACCACAATAGTATGCTCGTACTGCGCAGACAAGCTCCGGTCTTTGGTTTTTACCGTCCAGCCGTCCTTCATGGTACGAATCTCTTTCTTCCCGGCGTTGACCATCGGTTCGATGGTGAAGGTCATGCCTTGTTTCAGGACCACGTCGGTTTCACGAGAGTCATAGTGCAGCACCTGCGGTTCTTCGTGGAAGCCGCGGCCAATGCCGTGACCGCAGTATTCACGCACCACGGAGAAGCCTTCCGCTTCAACGAACTTTTGAATCGCCGCGCCAATTTCGCGCAGGTTCACGCCCGGTTTCACCATTTTGAGCGCCAGGTACAGGCTCTCCTGGGTAACGCGGCACAGACGTTCGCCGAGAATGGTCGGTTTGCCAACGATGAACATTTTCGACGTATCGCCGTGGAACTCATCTTTAATCACGGTCACGTCGATGTTGACGATATCGCCATCTTTCAGATGTTTTTCGTCATCCGGGATGCCGTGGCACACCACTTCATTGATAGAGATACAGACCGATTTCGGATATCCGTGGTAGCCGAGGCAGGCGGAGATTGCTTTCTGTTCGTTGACAATATAGTCGTTGCAAATGCGATCCAGCTCGCCGGTGGTCACGCCAGGCTTGACGTGCGGGGCGATCATTTCCAGCACTTCTGCGGCCAGACGGCCAGCAACGCGCATTTTTTCAATATCTTCTGGAGTCTTAATAGAAATAGCCATGGAATATGTCCATCAGTGTCGATTTTTTCGACAATAATTGAGTATTAGTGATGTCAATGTTAACAGCCAGGAGTACCCCCTGCCAAATTGAGAATCATTCTGAACTTCGCCTTTCGTGCCCTGCGTCGGCGATAACAACTGTTGGTATCTGCGTCGGTTTTATGGTATAAAGCGCGCCGAACTTCCGCTCATTGTTTTGTCCGGAAGCGACAAATCTCACTTTGTGTAAATAACACACACGTATCGGCACATATTCCGGGGTGCCCTTTGGGGTCGGTAATATGGGATACGTGGAGGCATAACCCCAACTTTATCTATAGAGGTTTTAAACCATGGCAACTGTTTCCATGCGCGACATGCTCAAGGCTGGTGTTCACTTCGGTCACCAGACCCGTTACTGGAACCCGAAAATGAAGCCTTTCATCTTCGGCGCGCGTAACAAAGTTCACATCATCAACCTTGAGAAAACTGTACCGATGTTCAACGAAGCTCTGGCTGAACTGAACAAGATCTCTTCTCGTAAAGGTAAAATCCTTTTCGTTGGTACTAAACGCGCTGCAAGCGAAGCGGTGAAAGAAGCTGCTAAGAGCTGCGACCAGTTCTTCGTGAACCATCGCTGGCTGGGCGGTATGCTGACTAACTGGAAAACCGTTCGTCAGTCCATCAAACGTCTGAAAGATCTGGAAACTCAGTCTCAGGACGGTACTTTCGACAAGCTGACCAAGAAAGAAGCGCTGATGCGTACTCGTGAGCTTGAGAAACTGGAAAACAGCCTGGGCGGTATCAAAGACATGGGCGGCCTGCCGGACGCACTGTTCGTTATCGATGCTGACCACGAGCACATTGCTATCAAAGAAGCGAACAACCTGGGTATCCCGGTATTCTCTATCGTTGATACCAACTCTGATCCAGATGGCGTTGATTTCGTTATCCCGGGTAACGACGATGCAATCCGTGCTGTGACCCTGTACCTGAGCGCTGTAGCTGCTACCGTTCGTGAAGGCCGTTCTTCCGATCTGGCTTCCCAGGCGGAAGAAAGCTTCGTAGAAGCTGAGTAATAAGGCACGCTCGTTAGAGCCCTTATAAACCAGGTAGTAACACGTTTGGTTAGGGGGCCTGTTTATGGCCCCCTTTTTCACTTTTAAATCTGTACGGTTTCGGCCGGGCAGATCAAATCTTCCGAGGATTTTAGAATGGCTGAAATTACCGCTTCCCTGGTAAAAGAGCTGCGTGAGCGTACTGGCGCAGGCATGATGGATTGCAAAAAAGCCCTGACTGAAGCTAATGGCGACATCGAGCTGGCAATCGAAAACATGCGTAAATCTGGCGCGATCAAAGCGGCGAAAAAAGCAGGCAACGTTGCTGCTGACGGCGTGATCAAAACCAAAATCAACGGCAACATCGCCTTCATTCTGGAAGTTAACTGCCAGACTGACTTCGTTGCTAAAGATGCTGGTTTCCAGGCATTTGCTGACAAAGTACTGGACGCTGCCGTTGCTGGCAAAATCACTGACGTTGAAGTTCTGAAAGCACAGTTCGAAGAAGAACGTGTTGCGCTGGTAGCGAAAATTGGTGAAAACATCAACATTCGCCGCGTTGCTGCGCTGGAAGGCGACGTTCTGGGTTCTTATCAGCACGGTGCGCGTATCGGTGTTCTGGTTGCTGCTAAAGGCGCTGACGAAGAGCTGGTTAAACAGCTGGCAATGCACGTCGCTGCAAGCAAGCCAGAATTCGTTAAGCCAGAAGACGTGTCTGCTGAAGTGGTAGAAAAAGAGTACCAGGTTCAGCTGGACATCGCGATGCAGTCTGGTAAGCCGAAAGAAATCGCAGAGAAAATGGTTGAAGGCCGCATGAAGAAATTCACCGGCGAAGTTTCTCTGACCGGCCAGCCTTTCGTTATGGATCCAAGCAAGTCTGTTGCTCAGCTGCTGAAAGAGCACAACGCTGACGTAACTGGCTTCATCCGCTTCGAAGTGGGCGAAGGCATCGAGAAAGTTGAGACTGACTTCGCAGCAGAAGTTGCTGCAATGTCCAAGCAGTCTTAATTGCAGTAAAGGAGCCGCCTGAGGGCGGCTCTCTTTTGTGTAGTAAAGCACGTGTAGTAAAGAACATCGTCATGTGGAAATCAGCCAGCTCCTATAGGGTTCAGGTGGCAAGGAACGCATGATGTCACTTGAATTAAACCATCCCATTCGTGACACCTCAGGAAAGAAAATGGCTACCAACGCAAAACCTGTCTACAAACGTATTCTGCTCAAGCTTAGCGGCGAAGCCTTGCAGGGCACTGAAGGCTTCGGTATTGACGCAAGTATTCTTGACCGTATGGCGCAAGAGATTAAAGAACTTGTTGAGCTGGGCATCCAGGTGGGTGTCGTTATTGGTGGTGGCAACCTGTTCCGTGGTGCGGGTCTGGCAAAAGCCGGTATGAACCGCGTTGTGGGCGACCACATGGGCATGCTGGCTACGGTAATGAACGGCCTGGCAATGCGTGACGCACTGCATCGCGCCTATGTGAACGCCCGCCTGATGTCGGCAATTCCGCTGAACGGCGTTTGCGACAACTACAGCTGGGCAGAGGCGATCAGCCTGCTGCGTAATAACCGCGTCGTGATTCTGTCCGCCGGTACCGGCAACCCGTTCTTTACCACCGACTCCGCAGCCTGCCTGCGCGGCATCGAAATCGAAGCCGACGTGGTACTGAAAGCAACCAAAGTTGACGGCGTCTTCACCGCTGATCCGGCGAAAGATCCGTCTGCCACCATGTACGATCAGCTGACCTACAGCGAAGTACTGGATAAAGAACTGAAAGTCATGGATCTGGCGGCCTTTACGCTGGCCCGTGACCACAAACTGCCGATTCGCGTATTCAACATGAACAAACCTGGCGCGCTGCGCCGCGTGGTGATGGGCGAAAAAGAAGGCACTTTGATTACGGAATAATTTCCGTCACGGCCATTTCCGGGTAAGATTCGCCTTTACCCGGCAGAATGACATAATTCTGTGGCATGATTTAAACGAGACTATACTTAGCGCATTCACTGCAATGTGCCATTGTCTGGTCGACTGAGACTAGTTTTCAAGGATTCGTAACGTGATTAGCGATATCAGAAAAGATGCCGAAGTACGCATGGATAAATGCGTAGAAGCATTCAAAAACCAAATCAGCAAAATTCGCACGGGTCGTGCTTCTCCCAGCCTGCTGGATGGCATCATCGTTGAATATTACGGCACCCCGACGCCGCTGCGTCAGCTGGCAAGCGTGACCGTAGAAGATACCCGTACGCTGAAAATCAACGTGTTTGACCGTTCTATGGGCCCTGCCGTTGAAAAAGCGATCATGGCGTCTGACCTCGGTCTGAACCCAAGCTCCGCGGGTACCGATATCCGCGTTCCGCTGCCTCCGCTGACCGAAGAGCGTCGTAAAGATCTGACCAAAATCGTTCGTGGCGAAGCAGAACAAGCGCGCGTTTCCGTGCGTAACGTTCGTCGAGATGCGAACGACAAAGTGAAGGCGCTGCTGAAAGACAAAGAGATCAGCGAAGATGACGATCGCCGCTCTCAGGAAGAAGTACAGAAACTGACCGATGCTGCTATCAAGAAAGTGGAAGCGGCGCTGGCAGAGAAAGAAGCGGAACTGATGCAGTTCTAAGACTGTGTGAGTTGTGCTATTAACGCCGTACAGGAAGCGTCGCAGCTTCGCTGGCGGCGTTTTGCATTTTATCAATCCTGGATCTCTCATGAAGCGATTAACTGTTCTGGGCTCAACAGGCTCGATTGGCTGCAACACGCTGGATGTGGTACGCCATAACCCCGAAAGTTTTGCGGTTACAGCGCTGGTTGCGGGCAAAAATGTCGATCGAATGATCGAACAGTGCCTGGAGTTTTCTCCTCGCTATGCGGTGATGGACGACGCGAAAAGCGCCAATGCGCTGATGCTGGCGTTGCGTGAGCATGGGAGTCGTACCGAAGTGTTGAGCGGGCAACAAGCGGCGTGTGACGTCGCGGCGCTCGACGAGGTGGATCAGGTTATGGCGGCCATCGTCGGCGCGGCAGGTCTGGTACCGACGCTGGCGGCCATCCGCGCGGGGAAAACCATTCTGCTAGCGAACAAAGAGTCGCTGGTGACCTGCGGTCGGCTATTCCTGGAAGCAGTAAAGCAGCACGGCGCGCAGCTTCTCCCGGTCGACAGTGAACATAACGCTATCTTTCAGAGTTTACCGCAAAGTTTTCAGTCCGACTTAGGGTACGCTGAGCTGTCGCAGCATGGAGTCTCCTCCATTCTGCTTACCGGATCAGGTGGCCCGTTCCGGGAGACGCCGATTGCTGAACTGAGCGCAATGACGCCGGATCAGGCGTGTCGTCACCCGAACTGGTCGATGGGACGCAAAATTTCCGTCGATTCGGCCACTATGATGAATAAAGGTCTGGAATACATCGAAGCCCGCTGGCTGTTCAATGCTTCAGCTAAGCAGATGGAAGTACTGATTCATCCGCAGTCGGTGATTCACTCGATGGTGCGTTATCAGGACGGTAGCGTGCTGGCGCAACTGGGTGAGCCTGATATGCGGACGCCGATTGCCAATACCATGGCCTGGCCGCAACGCGTCGTATCCGGAGCGAAGCCGCTGGATTTCTGCAAGATGGGCGCACTGAGCTTCTCTGAGCCGGATTATGCGCGCTACCCTTGTCTGAAGCTGGCGATGGACGCCTTCGAGCAAGGGCAGGCGGCGACCACCGCGCTGAATGCGGCTAACGAGATCTCCGTGGCGGCATTCCTCGACGGCCAGATCCGCTTTACCGACATTGCGGCGCTCAATCTGGCGGTGCTGGAACATCTCGACCTCAGGGAACCACAGAACGTGGATGAGGTGTTGATTATTGATGCCAGCGCACGCGAAGCGGCAACCTTGCAGACGAAATATTTCGTCAGGTAATGAGAGCAGAATCAGCATACGAGCCGTCATGGCATTTGTTAGCATCTGGCTTCAGTGATATAGTCTGCGCCACCCTATCGCTGCGCGTTTTGGCTGGGCGATAGGGAGAGCCGTGATTTAGCACGGCTTTTTTGCGAGACAAAGACACGTAAAATCAATCGGGTTTGCCTGAGCGATAAAGTGTATAGCTGTATTCCGGGGTACCGCTCATCCCTTTTCATGGATTATAAACGCGTTATGTTGTCTGCTAATCAACCAACCAGCGAGAATTTGCCAGCCCACGGTTGCCGCCATGTGGCAATTATTATGGATGGCAACGGCCGCTGGGCGAAGAAGCAAGGTAAGATTCGCGCCTTTGGGCACAAAGCCGGGGCGAAATCTGTGCGTCGTGCCGTTGCCTATGCCGCGAATAACGGTATTGAAGCATTGACGCTATACGCGTTCAGCAGTGAAAACTGGAATCGCCCTGAGCAAGAGGTGAGCGCTCTGATGGAGCTGTTCGTCTGGGCGCTGGATAGCGAAGTAAAAAGTCTGCACCGGCATAACGTTCGGCTGCGGATTATTGGCGATACCCGTCGGTTTAACTCACGCCTGCAAGAGCGGATCCGTAAAGCGGAAGCGCTGACGGAAAATAACACGGGGTTAACATTGAACATTGCCGCTAACTACGGCGGTCGATGGGATATTGTTCAGGGAGTTCAGCGCTTAGCCGAACAGGTTCAGGAAGGGGAACTCCGCCCCGATCAAATCAATGAAGAACTGCTCAGTCAGCAGGTCTGCATGCATGAACTGGCTCCCGTAGATTTAGTTATTAGGACCGGGGGAGAGCATCGAATCAGTAATTTTCTTATCTGGCAAATTGCCTATGCTGAACTTTACTTTACAGATGTTCTTTGGCCCGATTTCGATGAACAAGACTTTGAGGGTGCACTGCATGCGTTTGCCAATCGTGAACGGCGTTTCGGTGGCACCGAGCCTGGTGGCGACAAGGCCTGATGGGGGTAGCTTTTGCTGAAGTATCGCCTGATTTCTGCATTAATTTTAATACCGGTTGTCATTGCAGCCCTGTTTTTGCTGCCACCTGGCGGCTTCGCGATTGTTACGCTGGTCGTTTGTATGCTGGCGGCGTGGGAATGGGGGCAATTAAGCGGTTTCACCTCGCGCACCCAACGCGTGTGGCTGGCGGTACTGTGTGGCCTGTTGCTGGCACTGATGCTCTTTATGATCCCGGAGTATCACCATAATATTCACCAACCCGTGGTGGAAACATCGCTATGGGCCTCGGTGGTCTGGTGGCTTGTGGCGCTGGTTTTAGTCCTCTTTTATCCAGCTTCTGCCGGGTTCTGGCGTCAGTCAAAGACGTTGCGCTTGATTTTCGGTATCGTGACCATCGTACCGTTTTTCTGGGGCATGCTGGCGCTGCGCGCCTGGCACTATGATGAAAATCACTATAGCGGCGCGCTGTGGCTGCTTTACGTCATGATCCTGGTCTGGGGTGCAGATTCCGGCGCTTATATGTTCGGCAAGCTGTTTGGTAAGCATAAGCTGGCGCCGAAGGTTTCTCCGGGTAAAACCTGGCAAGGGTTTATCGGCGGTCTGGTGACGGCAGCGATTATCTCCTGGGCTTACGGTTTATGGGCAAATCTGGACGTCGCACCATCCGTGCTGCTAACCTGTTCCATCGTGGCAGCGCTGGCTTCCGTTTTGGGCGATCTCACTGAGAGTATGTTCAAGCGTGAAGCGGGTATTAAAGACAGTGGTCATTTGATTCCCGGTCACGGTGGGATCCTTGACCGAATCGACAGCCTGACGGCGGCGGTACCGGTCTTTGCCTGCCTGCTGCTGCTGGTTTTCAGGACGATTTAACGGATGGACTTATGCTGAGCATTCTCTGGAACCTGGCCGCGTTTATTATTGCGCTAGGGGTATTGATCACCGTACACGAATTTGGTCATTTCTGGGTTGCTCGGCGCTGTGGTATCCGTGTAGAGCGCTTTTCTATTGGCTTTGGTAAAGCGCTGTGGCGCCGCGTCGATAAACGCGGCACCGAATTTGTTGTCGCCCTTATCCCGCTGGGCGGCTACGTCAAAATGCTTGATGAGCGCGTTGACGCAGTGGCGCCAGAGCTGCGCCACATGGCGTTTAACAATAAAACGGTTGGCCAGCGCGCCGCTGTTATCGCTGCGGGCCCCATCGCCAACTTCCTTTTCGCCATCTTCGCCTATTGGCTGGTGTTTATCATTGGTGTCCCTGGTATTCGTCCGGTTGTTGGTGAAATAACCGCCAATTCCATCGCCGCGACAGCACAAATTGCACCAGGCACGGAACTAAAAGCCGTAGATGGTATCGAAACGCCTGACTGGGATGCTGTGCGCATGGCGCTGGTGGCCAAAATTGGTGATGAAAGCACCACTCTCACCGTGGCCCCTTTCGGCAGCGAGCAGCGTCAGGATAAAATCCTCGACCTGCGGCACTGGGCGTTCGAGCCGGATAAAGAAGATCCGGTCACTTCGCTTGGTATACGTCCGCGCGGCGCGCAAATTGAACCGGTGCTGGCAGAAGTGCAATCTGACTCTGCGGCGCGTAAAGCCGGTTTACAAGCAGGGGATCGGATCGTTACAGTCAACGGTCAACCGCTGACGCAATGGATGACGTTTGTTACGCTGGTGCGTGATAACCCAGGCAAAGCGTTACAGCTAGAGATCGAAAGGCAGGGCAGTCTCTTGTCTTTAACTCTGATACCGGATACAAAACACGGTAGCGGAAAGGCGGAAGGGTTTGCAGGGGTAGTACCGAAGATTATCCCGCTGCCTGAGGAATATAAAACAGTGCGCCAGTATGGGCCATTCAGCGCCATCGTCGAAGCCACGGAGAAAACCGGGCAGTTGATGAAGCTGACGGTCAGTATGCTGGGAAAATTGATCACCGGTGACGTCAAACTGAACAACCTCAGTGGGCCGATTTCAATCGCCCAGGGGGCTGGGATGTCTGCGGAGTATGGGCTGATTTACTACCTGATGTTTCTTGCACTCATCAGCGTGAATTTAGGCATAATCAACCTGTTCCCGCTCCCCGTATTAGATGGGGGACATTTGCTGTTTTTGGCGATTGAGAAGCTGAAAGGCGGCCCGGTATCCGAGCGAGTTCAAGACTTTAGTTACCGCATCGGCTCGATTTTGCTGATGATGTTAATGGGGCTTGCACTTTTCAATGATTTCTCTCGGTTGTAAGAGAGTTAGTTAGGAAGAACGCATAATAACGATGGCGATGAAAAAGTTGCTCATAGCGTCGCTGCTGTTTAGCAGCGCGACTGTATACGGTGCTGAAGGGTTCGTGGTGAAGGACATTCATTTCGAAGGCTTGCAGCGTGTCGCTGTTGGTGCGGCCCTTCTCAGTATGCCAGTACGTCCTGGCGATACCGTCACTGATGACGACATCAGTAACACCATTCGCGCCCTGTTTGCGACGGGCAACTTTGAGGACGTCCGCGTCCTGAGAGACGGCGATGTGTTGCTGGTGCAGGTCAAAGAGCGTCCAACCATTGCGAGCATCACTTTCTCCGGCAACAAGTCGGTGAAAGATGACATGCTCAAGCAAAACCTGGAAGCCTCTGGCGTTCGCGTCGGTGAATCTCTCGACCGTACCACCCTCTCCGATATCGAGAAAGGGCTGGAAGATTTCTACTACAGCGTCGGTAAGTACAGCGCGAGCGTGAAGGCGGTTGTCACCCCTCTGCCGCGTAACCGTGTCGACTTGAAGCTGGTCTTCCAGGAAGGGGTCTCTGCAAAGATCCAGCAGATCAACATCGTCGGTAACCATGCGTTCAAGACCGAGGATCTGATCTCCACTTTCCAGCTGCGTGATGAAGTGCCGTGGTGGAACGTCGTTGGCGATCGTAAATACCAGAAACAGAAGCTGTCGGGCGACCTTGAAACCCTGCGCAGCTACTATCTGGATCGCGGCTATGCGCGTTTCAACATTGATTCCACTCAGGTGAGCCTGACGCCGGATAAAAAAGGCATTTATATCACCATTAACATCACCGAAGGCGACCAGTACAAACTGTCTGGCGTCCAGGTGACCGGTAACCTGGCGGGTCATTCGGCTGAAATTGAAAGCCTGACCAAAATTGAGCCGGGCGAGCTGTATAACGGCGCGAAAGTGACCAAAATGGAAGATAACATTAAGAAACTTCTTGGTCGCTACGGCTATGCCTACCCGCGCGTACAGTCTCAGCCGGAAATCAACGACACCGATAAAACCGTTAAGCTGCACATCAACGTGGATGCCGGCAACCGTTTCTACGTGCGTAACATCCGCTTTGTCGGTAACGATACGTCCAAAGATTCCGTTCTGCGCCGTGAAATGCGTCAGATGGAAGGGGCATGGCTGGGCGGCGACCTGGTTGACCAGGGTAAAGATCGTCTGAACCGTCTGGGCTTCTTCGAAACGGTCGATACGGAAACGCAGCGCGTACCGGGCAGCCCGGACCAGGTAGACGTAGTCTACAAAGTCAAAGAGCGTAACACCGGTAGCTTCAACTTCGGTATCGGCTACGGTACAGAAAGCGGCGTGAGCTTCCAGGCGGGCGTTCAGCAGGATAACTGGTTAGGTACCGGTTACTCTGTCGGTATCAACGGTACCAAGAACGACTACCAGACCTATACCGAGCTTTCTGTGACCAACCCGTACTTTACGGTGGATGGCGTTAGCCTTGGCGGTCGTGTCTTCTACAATGACTTTAAAGCGGATGATGCTGACCTGTCGTCCTACACCAACAAAAGTTATGGTGTAGATGGTACGCTGGGCTTCCCGATTAACGAATACAACTCACTGCGTGCGGGTCTGGGGTACGTCCACAACGACCTGTCCAATATGGAACCGCAGGTGGCGATGTGGCGTTATCTGAACTCTATCGGTCAGAGTCCGGGCACCACCAGTGATGATAACGGGTTTACAGCTGATGATTTCACCTTCAACTACGGTTGGACATATAACAAACTCGACCGCGGCTACTTCCCGACGGACGGTTCACGTGTCAACCTGAACGGTAAAGTGACGATTCCGGGCTCTGATAACGAGTTCTATAAAGTTACGCTGGATACGGCGTCCTATTTCCCGCTTGATGAAGACCATCAGTGGGTGGTGCTGGGTCGTACCAAGTGGGGTTACGGCGACGGTCTGGGTGGTAAAGAGCTGCCGTTCTATGAGAACTTCTATGCCGGTGGTTCCAGCACCGTGCGTGGTTTCCAGTCCAATACCATCGGTCCGAAAGCAGTTTATTATCGAGGGGATGGGCTGGATAACTGTGATGAGAATTCGACGAATTCAGTTTGTAAGTCTGATGATGCTGTCGGTGGTAACGCCATGGCAGTGGCTAGTCTGGAACTGATTGTACCTACACCGTTTATTAGCGATAAGTATGCTAACTCAGTACGTACATCGTTCTTCTGGGATGCCGGTACTGTATGGGATACCAACTGGGATTCTTCATCTGTTCCTGCAAGCGCGAATGTGCCTGACTATGGCAAACCGGGCAATATCCGTATGTCCGCGGGCATCGCATTACAATGGATGTCACCATTGGGGCCGTTGGTCTTCTCCTACGCCCAACCGTACAAGAAATACGATGGAGACAAGTCCGAGCAGTTCCAGTTTAACATTGGTAAAACCTGGTAATTGCTCTTTGCAAAGGAATGCGGGTTCAGTGTAGTTTGCTGGCATTAGGCGATAGCGTCAGGTGGCTTCGGCCACCAAAAGAACAGTACCTTCGGGTACGTATGGGATGGTAAGGAGTATTATTGTGAAAAAGTGGTTAGTCGCTGCAGGTCTGGGTTTAGCAATGGCGGCGTCTGCTCAGGCAGCAGACAAGATTGCAATTGTTAACATGGGTAGCCTGTTCCAGCAAGTTGCACAGAAAACTGGCGTTTCCAGCACCCTGGAAAACGAATTCAAAGGCCGTGCTAGCGAACTTCAGCGCATGGAAGGTGACCTGCAGTCTAAAATGCAGCGTCTGCAGTCTATGAAAGCAGGTAGCGATCGCACTAAACTGGAAAAAGACATCTCTGCACAGCGTCAGACTTTCTCCCAGAAAGCGCAGTCCTTTGAACAAGACCGTCAGCGTCGCACCAACGAAGAACGTGGCAAACTGGTTACTCGTATCCAGACCGCTGTGAAATCCGTTGCTGCAAGCCAGAGCATCGACCTGGTGGTTGACGCTAACGCCGTTGCATTCAACAGCAGCGATGTTAAAGACATCACCGCTGATGTACTGAAACAGGTTAAATAAGTAATGCCTTCAATTCGACTGGCTGATTTAGCTCAGCAGTTGGATGCGGAATTACACGGTGATGGCGATATCGTCATCACCGCTGTCGCGTCCATGCAATCCGCTAAGGCGGGTCATATCACATTCCTGGTTAACCCCAAGTATCGTGAACACCTGTCCGCTTGCGAAGCGTCAGCGATTGTCCTGACGCAAGATTTACTGCCTTTTGCCAAAGGCGCTGCGCTGGTAGTGAAGAACCCCTACCTTACTTACGCGCGCATGGCACAAATTTTAGATACCACGCCACAGCCGGCGCAGGATATCGCTCCGAGCGCGGTCATTAGCCCGACCGCGACCCTCGGCAACAACGTCTCCATCGGCGCGAACGCGGTGATTGAGTCTGACGTTGTGCTTGGCGATAACGTTGTGATTGGGGCGGGGTGTTTCGTTGGTAAAAAAACGAAAATTGGCGCCGGTTCTCGCCTGTGGGCGAATGTAACCATTTACCACGAAGTCGAGATCGGTGAGAATTGCCTGATCCAGTCCAGCACCGTCATCGGTTCTGACGGCTTTGGTTATGCCAACGATCGCGGCAACTGGGTGAAGATCCCTCAGTTGGGTCGCGTGATTATTGGCGATCGCGTGGAGATCGGCGCCTGTACGACGATCGACCGCGGCGCGCTTGACGATACGCAGATCGGCAACGGTGTTATCATTGATAACCAGTGCCAGATTGCGCACAACGTGGTGATTGGCGACAATACCGCGGTCGCAGGCGGCGTGATTATGGCCGGTAGCCTGAAAATTGGGCGTTACTGCATGATTGGCGGTGCCAGCGTGATTAACGGCCACATGGAAATCTGCGATAAAGTCACCGTAACCGGTATGGGCATGGTTATGCGCCCGATTACCGAACCTGGCGTATACTCGTCCGGTATTCCGCTCCAGCCTAACAAGACCTGGCGCAAAACGGCTGCACTGGTGATGAATATTGATGAAATGAGCAAGCGTCTCAAAGCTGTTGAACGCAAGCTTGATAATCAAGACTAATTTTCATCGGTATCGCATGATACTTTCCGGCCTGTCGGCATTCTTGTAATCCGGCAGGCCGTGTTATTATTGTCCCTTAGTATATTTTGACAGGAAGAGTATTTTGACAACTGACACTCATACTCTGCACATTGAAGAGATTTTAGAACTTCTGCCGCACCGTTACCCGTTCTTACTGGTAGACCGCGTGCTGGATTTTGAAGAAGGTCGTTTTCTGCGCGCAGTGAAAAATGTTTCCGTAAATGAGCCGTTTTTCCAGGGCCACTTCCCTGGCAAGCCGATTTTACCGGGCGTGCTGATTCTGGAAGCGATGGCGCAGGCCACGGGTATTCTGGCGTTTAAAAGCGTCGGTAAACTGGAGCCAGGCGAGCTGTACTATTTTGCAGGCATTGATGAAGCGCGCTTCAAGCGTCCTGTCGTGCCTGGCGATCAGATGATTATGGAAGTTACCTTCGAGAAAACCCGCCGTGGCCTGACTCGCTTTAAAGGCGTTGCGCTGGTCGATGGTAAAGTGGTTTGCGAAGCAACAATGATGTGTGCGCGTAGCCGGGAGTCCTGATCCGTGATTGATAAAACCGCCTTTATCCATCCTACCGCCATTGTGGAAGACGGTGCCGTTATCGGTGCTAACGCCCACATTGGCCCGTTTTGTATTGTGGGACCTAACGTCGAAATTGGCGAAGGTACCGTACTGAAGTCTCACGTTGTGGTTAACGGCCATACTAAAATTGGTCGTGATAACGAGATCTATCAGTTCGCCTCTATCGGGGAAGTTAACCAGGATCTGAAATACGCTGGTGAGCCGACTCGTGTGGAAATTGGCGATCGCAACCGCATTCGCGAAAGCGTCACCATTCACCGTGGCACAGTACAGGGCGGTGGATTGACGAAGGTGGGCAGCGATAACCTGCTGATGATCAACGCCCACGTGGCGCACGATTGTACGGTGGGCGACCGCTGCATCCTTGCCAATAACGCTACCCTTGCCGGACACGTTTCGCTGGATGATTTCGTTATCATCGGCGGCATGACCGCGGTGCACCAGTTCTGCATCATCGGTGCGCACGTGATGGTAGGCGGCTGTTCTGGCGTTGCTCAGGACGTTCCGCCGTACGTTATTGCTCAGGGCAACCACGCGACGCCGTTTGGCGTCAACATCGAAGGTCTGAAGCGCCGTGGCTTTAGCCGCGAAGCGATCACCGCGATTCGCAATGCTTATAAAGCGTTGTACCGCAGCGGCAAAACGCTGGAAGAAGTGAAGCCGGAAATTGCCGAGCTGGCGAAGCAGTATCCGGAAGTTCAGCCCTTTAGCGATTTCTTTGCCCGCTCAACGCGCGGCCTGATTCGTTAATGGCTGAACAGCGTCCCCTGACGATTGCCCTGGTCGCCGGAGAAACCTCCGGCGATATTCTTGGTGCAGGCCTCATTCGCGCTCTCAAGGCGCGAGTCCCTGACGCGCGCTTTGTCGGCGTGGCCGGTCCGCGTATGCAGGCCGAAGGCTGCGAAGCCTGGTACGAGATGGAAGAGTTGGCGGTGATGGGGATCGTGGAAGTGCTGGGGCGTCTGCGTCGCCTGCTGCACATTCGCGCCGATCTCACCCAACGCTTCACTGAACTCAAGCCCGATGTCTTTGTTGGCATTGATGCCCCCGATTTCAACATCACGCTGGAAGGCAACCTCAAGAAGCAGGGGATCAAAACGATCCACTACGTCAGCCCGTCCGTGTGGGCCTGGCGACAAAAACGCGTCTTCAAAATTGGCAGATCCACCAATATGGTGTTGGCTTTCCTGCCTTTTGAAAAAGCGTTTTATGACAAATTTAACGTCCCGTGCCGCTTTATCGGCCACACCATGGCTGATGCCATGCCGTTGGATCCGGATAAAAACGCCGCGCGGGATACGCTGGGTATTGCCCACGATGTCCACTGTCTGGCGATGCTGCCGGGCAGCCGTGGTGCCGAAGTGGAGATGCTCAGCGCCGACTTTTTAAAAACCGCGCAGCTGTTGCGCCAGCAGTACCCCGACCTTGAAGTGGTGGTGCCGCTGGTTAACGCGAAGCGTCGCGAGCAGTTCGAACGTATCAAAGGGGAAGTGGCGCCCGATCTCCACGTGCACATGCTCGACGGCATGGCGCGCGAGGCGATGATCGCCAGCGACGCGGCGCTGCTGGCCTCAGGCACGGCGGCGCTGGAGTGCATGCTGGCCAAATGTCCGATGGTGGTGGGCTATCGCATGAAACCGTTCACCTTCTGGCTGGCGAAGCGGTTGGTGAAGACCGAGTATGTTTCGCTGCCGAACCTGCTGGCTGGCCGCGAGCTGGTCAAAGAGCTGCTGCAGGATGAGTGTGAGCCGCAGCGGCTGGCCGAGGCGCTACAGCCGCTGCTGGCCAACGGTAAAACCAGCCACGCGATGCACGATACCTTCCGTGAGCTGCATCTGCAAATTCGCTGTAATGCGGATGAACAGGCGGCAGACGCGGTGCTGGAGCTAGCACAATGATTGAATTTGAATATCCCCATACCCATCTTGTGGCGGGTGTGGATGAAGTCGGGCGTGGCCCGCTGGTCGGCGCGGTCGTCACGGCGGCGGTGATCCTCGATCCTGCCCGTCCGATTGTCGGGCTCAACGACTCTAAAAAACTGAGCGAAAAGCGCCGTCTGGCGCTGTTTGACGAAATCAAAGAGAAAGCGCTGTGCTGGAGCCTTGGCCGCGCCGAGCCGCATGAAATTGACGAGCTCAATATTCTGCATGCCACCATGCTGGCGATGCAGCGCGCGGTGGCCGGGCTGGCTATCGTACCGGAATACGTGCTGATTGACGGCAATCGCTGTCCCAAGCTGCCGATGCCGTCGATGGCGGTGGTGAAGGGCGATAGCCGGGTGGCAGAAATCAGCGCCGCGTCTATTCTCGCTAAAGTCACGCGCGATGCGGAAATGGCGGAGCTGGACACGGTGTTTCCACAATACGGTTTTGCCCAGCACAAGGGCTACCCAACCGCTTTTCATCTGGAAAAGTTAGCGCAATATGGCGCAACCGAACATCACCGACGCAGCTTTGCTCCCGTCAAACGCGCACTGGGACTGGCGTCCTGATTCTTGTGTCGAGAATAAGTTAACCGGAATCTAAAGATGGCTGAACCACGTTTTGTGCACCTGCGGGTGCATAGCGACTACTCCATGATTGATGGGCTGGCGAAAACCGGGCCGCTGGTGAAAAAGGCGGCCTCTTTGGGCATGCCTGCGCTGGCGATCACCGATTTTACCAACCTTTGCGGTCTGGTGAAGTTCTACGGGGCAGGCCACGGTGCCGGGATTAAACCGATTGTCGGCGCCGATTTCCATGTGCAGAGCGATCTGCTCGGCGAAGAACTCACCCATTTAACGGTGCTGGCAGCGAACAACCAGGGCTACCAGAACCTGACGCTACTGATCTCCAAAGCCTATCAGCGCGGTTATGGCGCTGCGGGCCCCATTATCGACCGCGACTGGCTGATTGAGCTGAAAGAGGGCTTGATTCTGCTCTCCGGCGGACGTATGGGGGATGTGGGTCGTAGCTTGCTGCGCGGGAATATGGCGCTGGTGGATCAGTGCGTTGATTTTTATGAACAACACTTCCCGAACTGCTATTTTCTTGAGCTGATTCGTACCGGTCGTCAGGATGAAGAATCGTACCTACATGCGGCGGTAGAGCTGGCGGAAAGACGTGGTCTTCCTGTGGTCGCGACCAACGACGTGCGTTTCCTCGAACCGGGCGACTTCGACGCCCACGAGATTCGCGTCGCCATTCATGATGGTTTTACCCTCGACGACCCGAAACGCCCGCGCAACTATTCCGCGCAGCAGTACATGCGCAGCGAAGACGAGATGTGCGAGCTGTTTTCCGATATCCCGGAAGCACTGGAAAATACCGTTGAGATCGCCAAGCGCTGTAACGTCACGGTGCGCCTTGGCGAATATTTCCTGCCGCAGTTCCCGACTGGCGATATGACCACCGAGGACTTCCTCGTAGCGAAATCGAAAGAAGGGCTGGAAGAGCGTCTTGAATTCCTGTTCCCGGATCCGGAAGTGCGCGCTAAGCGTCGTCCGGAATATGATGAGCGTCTGGATGTGGAACTTCAGGTTATCAACCAGATGGGCTTCCCCGGCTACTTCCTGATCGTGATGGAGTTTATCCAGTGGTCCAAGGATAACGGCGTGCCGGTAGGGCCGGGCCGTGGTTCCGGTGCAGGTTCGCTGGTGGCGTATGCGCTAAAAATTACCGATCTCGATCCGCTGGAACTTGACCTGCTGTTCGAACGTTTCCTTAACCCGGAACGTGTTTCGATGCCCGACTTCGACGTCGATTTCTGCATGGAGAAACGCGACCAGGTTATCGAGCATGTGGCCGAGATGTATGGCCGCGATGCGGTATCGCAGATTATTACCTTCGGTACCATGGCGGCAAAAGCGGTTATCCGCGACGTAGGCCGCGTACTGGGGCACCCGTACGGCTTCGTGGACCGTATCTCTAAGCTGGTGCCGCCCGATCCGGGCATGACGCTGGCGAAAGCGTTTGAAGCTGAACCGCAGCTGCCGGAAATTTACGAGGCGGATGAAGAGGTGCGCGCGCTAATCGATATGGCGCGCAAACTGGAAGGTGTGACGCGTAACGCCGGTAAACACGCCGGTGGCGTGGTGATCGCGCCAACCAAAATTACCGACTTTGCGCCGCTTTATTGCGATGAGCAGGGGCTGCATCCGGTAACCCAGTTCGATAAGAACGATGTGGAATACGCGGGGCTGGTGAAGTTCGACTTCCTTGGCCTGCGTACGCTCACCATCATCAACTGGGCGCTGGAGATGATCAACGCCCGCC
>NZ_CBDKZX010000023.1:0-49401 GCF_965301105.1 Kluyvera sp. | reverse complement strand
CTTCCGCGTTTTTCTTCGACAGCAGCAGGATCATGTCCTGATCGCCTTTGATCTCTCCGCTCATCAGACGCATCATCTGCTGACGCAGGTTCGGCATTTTGCCTGAGAGGTCATCAAGGGTCTCAAACGGGATTTCGCACACCATGGAAGTTTCCAGCGCCTGAGCAAAGCTCGGGTGATGGCCGGTGCCGATGGCGTCGAAGCCAACTAAATCGCCTGCCAGATGGAAACCGGTGATCTGCTCATCGCCTTGCTCGGTAATGGTGTAGCTCTTGATGGTACCGGAACGGATGGCATACAGAGACTTCAGTTCATCTCCGGCTTTGAATAACGTTTGCCCTTTCTGAATAGGCTTTTTGCGCTCGATAATATTATCCAGCTGATCAAGCTCATGCTCATTAAGAGTGAACGGGATGCAAAGCTGGCTGATGCTGCAATCCTGGCAATGGATCGCGCAACCGCCAGACTGAATGCGTCGTATAATTCTCTTTTCCGGGATCATAGGTTTGCTCAAGCCTTAATTGATATTGGTCAATTTTAACATCTTTTTGGTGAGCAGGTAAGTCTCGGCGCGCGTATTCACCCAAGATTAAAATGGGATAGCAGAGAATGAGATATATCTCATTGATATATAATATAAATTTTCAGGCGCATTTATGGCTAAAGCGCCTGTTAAGCTCATAAAGGGCACAGAAAATCAAAGCAGCAGATAGCCTTCGTGTCGCAGAAGCCACTCTTTACGCTGTACGCCGCCAGCATAACCGGTCATGGTGCCGTTGCGTCCGATCACCCGATGGCAGGGCACGACGATACTCACCGGGTTAGATCCATTGGCGGCGCCTACGGCGCGAGCGGCTCCCGGACGGCCAAGCTGTTCGGCTAGCTGCCCGTAGTGCATCACCTGACCACAGGGGATGGTGCGCAGGGTTTGCCAGACTTCGCGCTGAAAGGGGGTTCCGGCAGTGGCGGTAGGCAGGGATTCGATCACCGCCAGGTCGCCATCAAAATAGTTCGCCAACTGCTGACTCAGCCCGCCGGGGTTGCGTGATGTGACGCGGGTATAGCCTTCAGTTCGGTAGTGAATATCCAGCAGTTGCACCATACGGTCGCTGTGTTCTTCCCATTCCACGGCGCGCAAATGAAAGTTCTCATCACACAGAATCCACAGCGGCCCGAGCGGTGTGGCAATTTTATCTTCAAGCAACGTCAGCATGCGCACTCTCTATATATGATATGTTTACGCAAATTATTCCTGCTTGACACCATAGCATGTGAATGGCCGCTGGCTCTATACCTCAGATGTATAACATCACAAAGGATATGGCTTATTTATCATCAACAATAAAGCGCAGTTATATCGAATAATAATACCTGGATGAAGAGTTGGTTAAAATATAACCCGATAAACGCTGGGGGGAAAGTGATCTAATTGAATATAACTCAATGAAAGTTAAGGTGAATAACGCGTAATAAAAATCGGGGTCTGTCGACATCGCCAGACCCCGCAGCAACCACACAGGTGTATCCGTACCGATTCCCACATTTTGCTCCGCACAGCGGGTAATACTATTTATAACGGGTCTGTGCTTATTTTCCAGATAATTCTTGGTGATTTATTTCACGTATTCTGAATAGGGATAGATAATTAATTAATGATTTATATCATTTAAGTTTTAGTTAAATCATAAGTGAAGAAAATTAATTATCGTGCTGTATATTTTGCATGCCAATCATTTTGACGCAAAGGGAAAAGCATTGAGCCTGCAAGGCCGCGCGGCTATAGTATCCGCCTGTGGTAATAAGGGGGGAATTCTCATGAATCTTGACGACAAATCGCTGTTTCTTGACGCCATGGAGGATGTCCAGCCGCTGAAGCGCCACAGCGACGTTCATTGGCAGCCAGTGCGCAACGCCCGAACCCGCCAGCAGGTGGATACACTGCAGCTCGATAATTTTCTGACCACCGGTTTTCTCGACATTGTCCCGCTCGCTACCCCGCTGGAGTTTAAGCGAGAAGGGCTACAGACAGGCGTTCTGGATAAACTGCGGCAGGGCAAATACAGCCAGCAGGCCAGCCTGGATCTACGTAAGCAGACCGTCGAACAATGCCGTCAGAGCCTGTTTGCCTTTCTCCTACAGGCTGAACAAGACAATTTACGCAATATCCTGATTATTCACGGTAAAGGTAAGGAAGAGGGCTCGCACGCAAACATTATTCGCAGCTATCTTGCTCGCTGGTTAACTGAATTCGACGACGTTCAGGCTTTCTGTAGCGCGCTACCGCATCATGGCGGTAGCGGCGCATGTTATGTGGCGCTGCGTAAATCGGCGGCGGCGAAACAGGAAAACTGGGAGCGCCACGCTAAACGAAGCCGCTAACGCAGCAAAAGCGTCAACTCTGATGCGGCTTTTTGCAGTTCGGGCAACACGCGATCCAGCAATTCAGCCGCGGATACCTGTCCGGCATGGACGCCGACGTTCAGCGCCGCCTCCACCTGGCCCTGCGAATTAAACAGCGGCACCGCCAGTGAACGCAGCCCCATCTCCAGTTCCTGATCGTTTAACGCATACCCCTGTTGACGGACCGCCTTCAGCTCGCTGCGCAGCTTACTGACGGACGAAATGGTCTGCGGGGTATAGCGGATCATGGTGATGCGGGCCAACATATCGTTGAGTTTTTCTTCTGGCTGGTAGCTCAACAGCACGCGCCCCATTGAAGTTGACCATGCCGGCAGACGGCTGCCGATATCCAGGTCTATGGTCATAATGCGCGAGCTGGACGCTCGGGCGATGTAGAGAATATCGTCGCCGTCGAGGGTGGCGATTGAGCAAGACTCATTAAGCATATCGCTTAAATGTTTCAGCACCGGCTGCGCGGAACGAGCCAGGGGGGTAGAGGCCAGCCATGCGTGCCCGAGCGATAAAATGCGCGGGCGCAGTTGAAAATTCTTGCCATCCTCGGCGTAGACAAACCCCAATTTACCCAGGGTATACAGGCAGCGACGTACTGCCGCTCGGGGGATCCCCGTCTTCTGGCTGATTTGCGAAATCGACAGCAGCCGCCGCTGCGGAGTGAAGGCCTGAATCACCTCCAGCCCACGCGCCAGCGAGGCCATAAAGTTAGGGTCACCTTTAAACGGGTCGCTATCGCCCGTCAAAATATCGTCTGGATGCTTCTCCATTTTTCTCTCCGATTATGCCGCCGATCACATTCTCAGCCTAAACATACACGATGTTCGATTATCGCACCATATTTCGATTATCGCCCTTGACCGGCATCGTTAAGCGGGTCACATTTTGTGCGAACAACGAATATTAGTGCGATAACCGCACAACGAGGAGCAACCTGATGATTGATAAAAGTGTGCCGACGCTGGCGGATGCCGTCGCGGGTATTCACGATGGGGCGACCATTATGATCGGCGGCTTTGGGCCGGCCGGGCAGCCAACGCTGCTGATTGATGCGTTGATTGAACAGGGCGCACGCGACCTGACCATTATCAATAACAACGCCGGAAACGGTGAAATCGGCCTCGCGGCGCTGTTGAAGGCCGGGCGGGTACGTAAAATGATCTGCTCATTCCCACGCCAGGTCGACTCACAGATTTTCGACGACCTGTATCGCCGCGGCAAAGTGGAGCTGGAACTGGTTCCGCAAGGGAACCTGGCCGCCCGCATTCAGGCCGCTGGCGCAGGCCTTGGCGCTATTTTCACCCCGACGGGCTACGGTACACCGTTAGCGGAAGGCAAAGAAACCCGTGAAATCTATGGCCGTCACTATGTGCTGGAGTACCCGATTAGCGCCGACTTTGCGCTGATTAAAGCTCATCAGGCTGACCGTTGGGGCAATCTGGTTTATCGCAAAGCGGCACGTAACTTTGGGCCTATTATGGCCACGGCGGCGAAAACCACCATTGTGGAAGTCACCAGCATGGTGGCGCTGGGCGATCTCGACCCGGAAAACGTCGTCACGCCGGGCATTTTTGTGCAGCGCGTGTTCGCGCAAGAATCTTTCACCGCTCAGGCGCAGCGAGCTTAAGGAGCCGACAATGCAAAAACTCTCTCGTGACGATATGGCAAAACGCGTGGCGCAGGACATTCCGGAAGGCGCCTACGTGAACCTGGGCATTGGCCTGCCGACCCGCATTGCCAACTATCTGCCGTCTGATAAAGAAGTCTTTTTACACAGCGAAAACGGCCTGCTGGGCATGGGGCCAAAACCGGCGCCCGGTGAAGAAGATCCCGAACTGATTAACGCCGGCAAAGAGTACGTGACTCTGCTGCAGGGCGGCTGTTATTTCCACCATGGCGACTCCTTCGCCATGATGCGCGGCGGCCATCTGGATATTTGCGTGCTGGGAGCCTACCAGGTTTCTGCCGCCGGCGATCTCGCCAACTGGAGCACCGGCGCGCCGGACGCGATTCCTGCCGTTGGCGGGGCGATGGATCTGGCCGTTGGCGCACGTCAGGTGTTTGTGATGATGGACCACCTGACCCGTGACGGTGAATGTAAGTTAGTGGAACACTGCACCTATCCGCTGACCGGCGTCGGTTGCGTCAGCCGCATTTATACCGATCTCGCCGTCATTGATATCACCCCCAATGGCCCGGTGGTGCGGGAAATCTTCAACGGTATCTCTTTCGATGAATTACAGCGTATTACCCCTGTTACCCTGATTTACGACGCGGTCGCGGAAAGCGCCTAAGGAATGATGATGAATCAAGCATTTATCTGCGACGCGGTACGCACACCGTTTGGTCGTTTTGGTGGTACTCTGGCTGGCGTACGCGCCGACGATTTGGCCGCTCTGCCGCTGAAAGCGTTGCTGGAGCGTCATCGCGGGCTTGACCCGGCGCGTATTGACGATGTGATTTATGGCTGCGCGAATCAGGCTGGGGAAGATAACCGTAACGTCGCGCGTATGGCGCTGCTGTTGGCCGGGCTGCCGGAAACAGTACCTGGCAGCACCATCAACCGCCTTTGCGGCTCCAGCCTGGACGCCATAGGCGTGGCGGCGCGGGCGATTAAAAGCGGTGAAACCCAGTTGATGATTGCGGGGGGCGTAGAGAGCATGTCGCGCGCGCCGTTCGTGATGGGCAAAGCGGAAAGCGCGTTCAGCCGCGCCATGAAGATGGAAGATACCACCATCGGTTGGCGGTTTATCAACGCGCAAATGAAAGCGCTGTACGGCGTGGATTCGATGCCTGAGACGGCAGAAAACGTGGCGACCGATTTTACCATTTCTCGTGCCGACCAGGATGCTTTCGCGCTACGTAGCCAGCAGCGTACCGCACAGGCGCAGGCCAATGGCGTGTTTAATGACGAGCTGATCCCGGTGTGGATCCCGCAGCGCAAAGGCGAACCGCTGTGTTTTGCCCAGGATGAACATCCGCGCAGCACCTCGCTTGAGGCGCTGGCGAAGCTGAAAGGCGTGGTGCGTCCCGATGCGACCGTCACCGCGGGTAACGCGTCCGGGGTAAACGATGGCGCCTGTGCGCTGCTGTTAGCCAGCGAGCAGGCGATGGCGCAGAATGATTTACAGCCGCTGGCTCGCGTCGTCGGCGTGGCAACTGCCGGTGTTGCGCCACGTATTATGGGATTCGGGCCAGCGCCAGCGGTACGGAAAGTCCTGGCTCAAACGGGTCTGACGCTGGCGCAGATGGACGTTATCGAGTTGAATGAAGCTTTCGCCGCCCAGGCGCTGGCCGTGCTGCGCGATTTAGGTCTGCCGGATGATGCCGCGCACGTGAACCCGAACGGCGGGGCGATTGCGCTGGGGCATCCGCTGGGCGCTTCCGGTGGACGGCTGGCGATGACCGCGGCCTACCAGCTGCGTCGTACCGGCGGGCGGTATGCGCTATGCACGATGTGTATCGGCGTCGGCCAGGGGATCGCGCTGATTATTGAACGCGTATAAGGAGCTGGAATGAGTTTGTTGACCCCGCTATTGCGTACCCAGGCGCTGACGGAATTTTTCAGCGCCGAGCAAACGGTGCAGGGGATGCTGGATTTTGAGGCGGCGCTCGCGAACGCACAGGCGCAGTGTCAGGTGATTCCCGACGCTGCGGTTGCGCCGATCGCCGCAGCCTGTCAGGCGCAGTCGCTGGATTTACCCGCACTGGCGAGCGCGGCGGCCAACGCCGGCAATCTGGCGATACCGCTGGTTAAGCAGCTGACGCAGCGCGTGAAAGCGCACGATCCTGAAGCCGCGCGCTACGTCCACTGGGGAGCAACCAGCCAGGACGCCATTGATACCGGGCTGATTTTACAGCTGCGCAAGGCGCTCGATGAAACACAAGTCCGTCTTCGCCGCCTTATGCAAGTGCTGGCCGAACAAATTACCCGGCATCAACACACGCTGATGCCGGGCCGCACCTGGATGCAGCACGCGCTCCCTATCACCTTTGGTCTGAAGCTGGCCGGTACGCTTGACGCGCTGCTGCGCTGGCAATTGCGGCTGGATGAACTGCGCCCGCGCGTACTGACTCTGCAGTTTGGCGGCGCGGCGGGGACGTTGGCCTCGCTGAAAGACAAAGGGCCAGAGGTCGCGAAGCGGCTGGCCGACACGCTCAACCTTTCGCTGCCCGATACCCCCTGGCACAGCCAGCGCGATCGTATTGTTGAAGTGGCGAGTTGGTTTGCGGGGCTTAGCGGCACATTGGGCAAATTTGCCAATGATTTTTCGTTGTTGATGCAAACCGAAGTCGCCGAAGTAAGCGAACCGATTGCCGAAGGTCGTGGCGGGTCGTCTGCGATGCCGCATAAGCGCAATCCGGTAAGCTGCGCGGCGATTCTTGCCGCCGTACAGCGTATACCCGGGTTGATGGCGACGCTCTACGGCGCACAAATTCAACAGCATGAGCGTGCGCTGGGCGGCTGGCAGGCCGAGTGGGAAACATTGCCAGAGTTAGTGATGTTGACAGGCGGCGTACTGGAAAACAGTGAATATCTGCTGCGCGGTATGCAGGTTAATGCGGCGAAGATGCGCGCCGACCTGGATATCACTCACGGTCTGATTATGGCCGAATCCGTTACTCAGGCGCTGGCGGCCTTTATTGGCAAAGCCGACGCCCATCATCAGGTAGAAAAAATCTGTCATCGGGCGATAGCGCTGGATTGCCCGTTACAACCACTGCTGGAGAACGATCCGCTGGTCAGCCAGCATCTTTCTTCAGCGCAACTCTCGCAACTGCTGGACCCAGCGACCGCACTCGGCAGTACCGACCACTTTGTGCGCCAGGTTGTGGCGCGCTATCAGGAGCAGGGAAATGAACATCCATTATCGCCTTGAAGGACCAGAAACGGCACCGGTGTTGGTGCTCTCTAACTCGCTGGGTACGACTCACGCTATGTGGGATGCGCAGATGCCCGCATTGACCGAGCATTTTCGCGTGTTGCGCTACGACACGCACGGTCATGGACAAACGCAAAAACGCGGAAAGGTGACGTTGTCACAATTGGGTGAAGACGTCATTACGCTACTCGATCACCTGAATATCCCACAGGCCTTTTTCTGCGGCATTTCAATGGGCGGCCTGACCGGCCTCTGGCTGGCTCGTTTCGCGCCGGAACGCTTTACTGCCGTTGCGGTGGCGAATACGGCGGCGAAGATTGGCGAGCAGGCCAACTGGCTGTCGCGGGCGCGCACTGTGCGTACCGAAGGCATGGGCGTGGTGGCGGCAGGGTCGGCGGATCGTTGGTTTACACCGCATTTCCGTCAACATCAACCGGCGGTGGTTGAACAGCTTTGTCACCAGCTCGCCACCTCCGAGGCGGAAGGTTACGCCGAATGCTGCGAAGCGCTGGCGGCGGCTGATTTACGAGGCGAAGTTGCGGCTATCACTGTGCCGATGCTGATTATTGCCGGTGAGTTCGACCCGGTGACCACCGTAGCCGATGCCGATTATTTACATCAACAAATTGACGGTTCTTTCCAGGTGGATTTGGCGGCATCGCATTTGTCGAACGTCGAAGCCAGCGAAGAGTTTACCGCCGCGTTGATCGCATTTTTACGGAGGAATGATGGAAGATAATCAACGTTATCAGCAGGGTATGGTGGTGCGCCGTAAGGTGCTGGGTGATGCCCACGTTGACCGGACGCTGCAAAAATTAACGCCGCTGAACGAAGAGTTTCAGGATTTCATCACCCGCTACGCCTGGGGGGAAACCTGGACCCGTCCAGGTCTGGACCACCACACCCGCAGTATGATCACCATCGCCATGCTGATTGCGCTCAATCGCGAAGCCGAACTGAAAATGCATCTGCGCGCGGCCTTCAACAACGGCGTAACCCGCGATGAGCTGAAAGAGCTGATCATGCATTCGGCGCTGTATTGCGGTCTGCCGGCGGCAAATGCCACGATGCATCTGGCACAGCAGGTCTTTGATGAAATGGATGCGGTACAGTCGCAATAAAAATCAACACTTGTTGAAATTTATAATTTTGTTGAATGTGTAAAAGGGCAGTGCTATCGTTATGGCTCCTTAACCGCAGGAGTTGACGATGGCACTTGTCCGTTATCCCACGAGTAAACCTTTTCCTTTTTCCGACGCCGTTGCGGCGAACGGGTTTCTCTTTCTTTCTGGCCAGGTCTCAATGAGTCCGGACGGACAGCCGCTGTACGGTACCATTACCGAGCAGGTTAATCGGATTATGCATTCGGTCAGCGAGACGCTGGCGCGCGGTGACGCGCAATTGCGCGATGTGGTGCGCGCGCAGGTTTGGTTAAGCGATATGGCGCACTTCGCGGAGTTCAATCAGGCCTGGCGTCCATGGTTCCCCGAGGGTTTCCCCAGCCGAAGCGTCACCACCAGCCGACTGGCATTCGATCTCGACGTGGAAATTGAATTTCAGGCGGTGCTGCCATGAGCGCGGAACGGGATATCCTCATCGCCACCTTGAGCGCCTCGCTGGCGGCGTTGAAAGCGACATTACCGGCGAATACCGAAGTGGTATTGCACGATTTAACTCAGCCGCAATCCTCGGTAGTCGGTATTGTTAACGGTCACGTCAGCGGGCGGCAGGTAGGCGATGGACTGCTTAGCGGGCCAGAAGAAGATGATGGTTTTCTGGGGCTTATCGACGAGACGCAGCCGCCATCCTCAACGCGGCTGTTCAGCGGTTACACCTCGTACGCGCGCGGCGGTAAACCGTTAAGCAGCGCGTCGACGCTGTACTACGATGCCAACGGAAAGGCGGTGGCGGCGTTTTGCGTCAACGTCGACATGGAGCCGGTGATGCGTTTTCGTCGCGAACTGGATTATCTGGTTTCCGGTATGTCGGCAGCACAACCCGCGGAAAATCCTGCCACCTCGTTACCCGCGCAATCTCTGGCGGAGGTTCTGGCTCGTTTCCAGGCCTCCCCAGAGGAAAATCCAAAAGCGTTTCGCCTGCGGGTGGTCAGCGAACTGCATTCGATGGGCATTTTCAAAATTAAGGGCAGCGTCAATGAAGTCGCCAGAGCGCTCGGCGTGACGCGTTACACAATCTACAACTACCTGGATAAACTCAATGAACAATAATCTCCCGGCTACGCTTGCGTTTTATCAGGTTGATGCTTTTACCGCTAAGCCATTTGGCGGTAACCCGGCGGCGGTGATGCCGTTGACGGAATGGCCAGAAGACAGCGTATTACAAGCGATTGCCGCCGAAAATAACCTGTCCGAAACCGCCTTTTTTGTGCCGCTTGATGAGGGTTTTCATCTGCGCTGGTTTACGCCAGCGGTCGAAGTGGATCTCTGCGGCCATGCCACGCTCGCTGCGTCATGGGTACTGTTCAACGTACTCAACTATCCGCAAGAGACGCTGCGTTTCACCACCCGTAGCGGCTTGCTGACCGTCACGCGGCAGGGCGATGAGTTGTGCATGGATTTTCCGACGAAAACGCTCCAGCCGATTGACGAACCACAGGGGCTGCTGGCCGCGCTGGGCATTACCCATGGCGTAGAAGGATTCTGGCAATCAGATGACATTGTGGTGCTGGTGAAGGATAAAGCGATCGTTGAGGGGCTATCGCCCGATTTCAACCTGCTGTCGGCGTTTAACACCCGCGGGGTGATCGTCACGGCGCCAGATGATGCGGAGTTTGATTTCGTGTCACGCTGGTTTGGCCCGCAGGTCGGGGTGAATGAAGATCCGGTGACCGGTTCGGCACATACCTGGCTGGCACCGTTCTGGGCTAAACGCTGCGGTAAAAATACCCTTCATGCGCAGCAGGGCGGCGCGCGTAAAGGCACGCTGCGCTGTGTGTTGGGCGCTGATGGTCGTGTTTCGCTGTACGGGCAAGCGAAACTGATGATTGAGGGGACGTTCCGTCTGTAAAGCCGATGAACGATAAATCGCCCGTTGAGTGCCGGGTTGTCCGGTTAACGATAGTGTGTATGCTGGTGCTATATGGCCTGCTGATCTGGCTTTCCTGATGTCGTAAAGCGTGATCGTGCAGGGTTAAAATAAAATAACGTTCCATTATTATCGGTTCTCAGTTTCTATTTAACGTTGTTAATGGAGAACCGATGTCAAAAATACCTTATCTGGGCATGTCGACGCTGCTCTGTATGCCATTGGTGCTACAGGGCTGCGCCGCGCCTTCGTCAACAGGAACGGCGACAAGACCGCTGCTAACGGCGCAGGAAGCCGCACCGTATACCACCAAAAACTACTTCGCACAGGGTGGCCTGTTCAGCCAACCACAGGGGCCGTGGCAGCCGTCGGAAATTACCCTGACGCACATTGAGACACCATGGCGCGTCGCGCCAGAAGGCGCGCCTTACACCCGCGTCCAGCAGGCGGTGGATGCCGCTCTGGCTCATCATAAGGGCAATGAACGTCTCTACATTCGTCTTGAACCGGGCGTTTACAGCGGCACGGTGTATATACCCGACGATGCGCCGCCGATTACCCTTTTTGGTACGGGAAAAGGGCCTGAGGATGTACGTATTGAACTGGCGCTGGACTCGCAGTTCAGTCCGGCGAAATATCGTCAGACCGTCGACGCCGACCACTATCCGCCGACCTCGCCGGCGTATTACCAGTATGCGCTGTGTGCGGGGAAAACCACGGCGATGATCGGCACCAATTGCGCCGCGGTATTCTGGTCGCAAAGTCACGATCTCCAACTGGTCAATTTAACCATTGCCAACAGCCTGCTCGACACGGTTGACGGCGGCACCCACCAGGGCGTTGCTCTGCGAACCGACGGCGACCGCATTCAACTGCAAAACGTTCGCCTGCTTGGCCGTCAGGATACGCTCTATCTCAACGTCAGCAATCGGCGCAATGATGCGCTGACCGATCGCATTAATCGGGTTTACGTGCAGGATAGCTACATTGAAGGTGACGTTGACTATGTCTTCGGCCGCGCCAACGTAGTGTTTGACGGCGTGCATTTCCATACCGTCTCAAGCCGCCAATCGCCGGAAGCCTATGTGCTGGCACCGAATACGCTCCCCGACAATCCTTACGGTTTCCTGGTCAAAAACAGCCGTTTCACGACGGATGATGGCTACAAAGGCACCTTTAAAGCCAAGCTGGGCCGCGCATGGGATCAGGGGGCAGGGAAAACAGGTTATTTGCCGGGCAAGACCGCGAATGGGCAGGTGTTGATTGTGAACAGCACGATTGATAGCGGCTATGACAGCCTGTCGCCCTGGGGCGCGGCGGCGACTACCGCCAGGCCGTTTAAGGGGAACGCGGAGCCTTCACGTCAGTTGAACGATGTGAACACGAACCGTCTTTGGGAGTGGAACACGCGCTGGGAAAAATGAAAACCCGTAGCAGCGTAAAGAGGGCCGGATATAGCGTTAACGCTTTATCCGGCCTGATTCCTGGCAGGACGGCTTAAAACGGCAGCGTTCTCGGCTGCGTCTGCATCGTTACCCAGCGTAGCTCGGTAAATTCATGAATTCCCGCACGACCGCCAAAGCGCCCATACCCGGAGTCTTTGGTGCCGCCGAAGGGCATTTGCGCCTCGTCGTGCACCGTGGGGCCATTGATGTGGCAGATCCCGGTTTGCAGATTTTGCGCCACGTTCCACGCGCGGGCGGTATCGCGGCTGTACACCGCCGACGACAGACCGTAGGCGCTGTCATTGGCGATACGCACCGCCTCCTGCTCGTCACGGGCGCGGATCACCGCTTTCACCGGGCCAAATGACTCTTCGTGCCAGATACGCATCGCAGGCGTTACGCCATCGAGCAGCGTTGCTGACATCTGCGTAGAGTGGGCCTTGCCGCCGGTCAGCAGCGTCGCGCCTTTGGCCAACGCATCGTCAATCAATGCATTGCAGCGCTCAACGGTTTTCATCTCGACCACTGAACCTAACAGCCCGTCCGGTAGCGCGTTAACACGCTTCACCAGTGCGCTGATAAACGCTTCGGCAATGCGGTCCTCAACGATAATACGTTCGGTGGACATGCAGATTTGCCCGGCGTTAGCAAACGCGCCGAAAGTCGCGCCAGCGGCGGCCTGGGTAATATCGGCATCGTCCAGCACCAGCAAGGGCGCTTTACCGCCTAACTCCAGCACCACTGGTTTCAGATACTTCGCGCAGGTTTGGGCGATGATCCTTCCCACCGGCGTGGATCCGGTGAAGTTCACCCGTCTGACACCTGGATGAGCAATCAGCGTTTCGACAAAAGCCGGGGCATCCTGCGGCGCGCAGGTCAGATAGTTCACCACGCCCGCAGGGAATCCGGCTGCCGCCAGCGCATCAATAATCAGCCCCTGTGTCGCCGGAGAAAGTTCAGAACCTTTGAGGATCACCGTATTGCCGCAGGCAAGCGGGGTGGCAATGGCGCGAACCGCAAGGATAATCGGCGCGTTCCACGGCGCCATCCCTAACACCACGCCAGCCCCCTGACGTGTCGCCATCGCCAGATTGCCCGCAATATTGGACGGGATCACCTGGCCCTCAATCTGCGTGGTGAGCGCTGCAGCTTCACGCAGGATCTCCGCGCCGAGGTGGACGTTAAACTCTGCCCAGTGCGCTGTCGCACCGGTTTCAGCATTCATGGTGGCAATAAACTGCTCGCGGCGTTGTTCAAGCTCATCTGCAGCGGCAAGCAGCAGGCGACGTCGCTCGCCGGGTGTGGTGTCACGCCAGGCGGGAAACGCGGCGGCAGCGGCGTCTGCGGCGTGTGTGGCATCAATGAGACCCGCTGCTGGAGCGGTACTGGCAACGGCGTCGTTGACGGGATTCAGGCGTGTAAAGGTCGCATTGCCTTGCGCGGCGCACGCTTCGCCGTTAATCAACAGGGTACAGGTGATGGTCATGGAAACCTCTTCTGGGCTCGGGTAACGCTCTGAGTGTAGAGAGGCGCAAGCGTGCTGAATATCCATGATACGGATTTCGCACGCTTTTTTTCAGCTTTTGAAAGCGGTTCACATCCTTGTGCCGCCGAGGGTTACGCGAGTCGCGCCCGCAGCTCGCGCTGGCTGCTATCGCTGAGTTGGAGGAGGTTCACTGTCTCGCCCGATTCCGTGCTGCGGGCATACAGCGCGACCAGCCAGTCGTACACGTAGCGTGTGGCGGCGTGTACCGGCTGTTCGCCAAGCTGAGTCAGGCGTGCGCTGGAGGTTGGCGCATCGTGGGCGAAAACCGCGCTGCCTTTGGCGATACGGCTGGCGGGGCGCTGGCTGATGGGCTGTTCAGCGTAGCCCAGCCAGTGAATAAAGTTCGCGATGATCGCCCGCAGCTGCGCCGCGCCAGCCTGCTGTTCTGCGCTTGCGTGGCGTAACTGTTGCGCCAGCCCTTGTCGTTGGCTGGCGGTCATCAGCGCAAGTACCAGCTGCTGTTGAGTGGCTGATGTGAGCTGCGGGTGCGGCTGGCGACTCCACTGGCGCAAATGTTTACACCACAGGGCATAAACCTGTGATCCCCGATCCTGATACGTCGGCGTAGTCTGACTGACGGCTTCCGGAGCGGCGAACAGGTCGACGGATTCATTAAACAACCCGCTGGCTTTTTCTTCACGCTGCTGCTGAACCTGGCACAACGCCTCGAACGCGGGCAGAGCGGGAAGCAGACTCTCCAGCAGCTCGCCGTGGCGCGAAGCGTGCGTTTGCAGTTCACGAATCATCGTTTCCGCCTGCGTGGCGTCATGGCTTGTCGACGCGAGCAGCGGCTGGCACAGGGTGATCAACTGCTGTTGAAGGGTGTTTGCCATGGCGGCAAAACGGCGCTGGCGCAGTTCAGGCTGTGTGGCCTGCGACAGCCATTCCATCAACCGTTGCAGGCTGCTGTGATCCAGCGCTTGCAGCGTTCCCCAATGTTGGCCTGGTTTACCAACCAGCTGTTGAATCGCCTCGTCAAAGTGACGCTTATGTACAAAACGATCGTCTTCCGGCGTAATGGCCCACACCAGCCCCGGCAGTTTATTCTCCTGCGTGGGTTGGGTGTCGTTTACCCAACGCAGTAACGCCCTGGCGGTAGACGGAATCGCCGCGCGCTGGGTGGTAGCGTTACACACCAGCAGGATATCCGGTTGCCGATGCTGACGATAGTTTTCCAGCAGCCAGCGACATTTACTGGCCCACAGCGGGGTGTCAGGGGTGAGCGACGGCACGGGAATATCAATAATGTCCACATTGTCGAGCACGCCTTGTTCCGCGTTCAGCACCAGTTCAACGGTTAGCAGCGCCAGGGTGGCAACCGGTATGCTGACCGCATTCTGATAACCATCGTCGGTGAGCGGATGCACCAGTACCGCGTCATCGCTCTCAACGCCCGGCGTCAGGAACGCATCCATCGGCAGGGTAAACGCATCCACCAATAAACTCAGCGGCGCCATTACTTCCCGGCGGTTGCCCGCCTGGTGCAGGGTATGTGCCAGCGTCAACCATTGCTGGGTGAGTTCCTGTTGTTCACCCCACAGTAGCGACCACGCCCGAGCGCGCGCGGTGAGATCCAACGACGGCAGGAGATGCGCGAACTGGTACCACAGATCGTCATCGATCGTCTGGTACGCCGTCGGTAGCGTATCGCGCCAGAAGCGGGCCACGCTGGCCACTTCCGCCGCTGTCAGGCCCGGCACCGGCTGCGGCTGGCGTAGGTTCTGCCAACCGCGCAGGCGGGAGGCGATAAGGTGGCTATCCGGTGGGCGAATATCGCCGCGCTGCCAGGCATGGGCGATAAACAGCTGTACCAGCTCAGCTTCACTTATCAGTACCAGCCGCAGTGGGAAGGCGTCGTCCGGCGTAGGCTGCTCGCGGCTAAAGCGAACCGCCATTTGCGTGAGGCTGTGACCGGGATTGATATGGCTGAAGTAGTCCAGCGTTTTGCTGCCGGTTTGCACCGTCAGACGGCCATCGCCGCTGCCGCACAGGGTGCGCAGCAGGTGGGCTTTAGAGGCCTGTGAATGGCCAAACAGCGCGATGCTGGCGGGCTGGGCGCGAGTGTCCTGACGCGCTTTCTGCTGGGCGTCGAGCGCCAGCAGTCGAATCAGCAGTGCGTTGGCGTCATCATCCAGTAACGGATGCTCCTGACGGGCGGCAGCGAGCCAGTCGATTACTGCGGCTATCGTGGTCATTTGAGGAATACGCTCCCGCTGTCGATCCAGTAGTGGCTGCCGCTATGGCGACGGTCAGCCAGGGTATTGAGTTTCAGGGTCAGGGCATCTGGCGAAACCGGCGTGCCGTCCTGAAGCCAGGCGTCGCTCAATACAAACGACAGCGGCGCTTCGTGTCGGCTACCGCCTTCAAGCTTCAGGCGAACCTGCAGCACGCCGTCTCCGGCGATGGCTTTCGCCAGTTCTGGCGAGTTGATGCTCAACGTATACAGCGGCGTCGCGGGCCAGCGGGTGTTCGCCAGTTGGCGGAAGCCGAGGGTTACATTGCCGCGCAGCGGGAAGTGCAGGCGGGCATCCAGCCTGGCGCCGGGTTTGTCGAGATCGAGATCGTGGTACCAGATATTTTCATCGCGCAGCGTGTTGACGGTTTTATCCAGTACCCCCAGATAGCGCACGGTGGAGTACGCGCCAATATCGGCGGCTTTAAAGTTGAAGTGCGGCAGGCGTAGGTCCAGCGCCAGGCTGCACAGCATCGCTCCCACAGCGGCGGTGGATTTCGGATTGCCGATACGCCCCTGTTGGCTGAACGGATACCATTCATGGACATGATATTTATCCAGCCAGACCATCCGGTTGACCGGCACTGGCTGAAGGTAGCGGATCAGCGCCTGTATGCCCGGCAGGCAGCCGGGCCGCCCGGTAATCAGCAGCACGTCGCAGGCATAGTGTGAGATTGCCTCGCAGAGCGCGTGCAGCGGACCGGCGAGGGTAAACTCACCGGCGAGCATGGCTTCCTGCAATCGGCTGAAGGTCACTTCCAGCGGTACGGCCAGCAGGTCGAACGGCGCGCTACCGGAAGGCAAGGCGTGCTCTACGGCCTGGCCGACGTAGTTCATTACGTTACGCGTCGGCGCCTGGTTCAGCAGTTCACCGAAGGTGGCATGTAATCCAGCGAGCGGATCCTGCGGGTCGCTCTGTTCCCACGCCGCCAGAATGGCGTGGCCGATGGGCATAAAGAGTTGCAGCGTGGTTTGCTGGCGCAGCACGGCCTGAGTATCCAGCCTGCCGGAGTCGCCAAACAGCGTGGCCATCAGCGCCTGTGCGTCAGCGACGCCGGATTTTTGCAGCTGGGTTTGCAGCGCGGGCAGCACGCAGCGCTGAATAATATCCAGCAGGACATCATCCCCGGCAATTTTAAATCCTTCGCGGAACAGCAGCTGTGGGGTGATTTTGACGTTGCCGCCAATACCGTCGTCCAGTTGATACTGGGCGATAGCCATGTCTGTCGTGCCGCCGCCGAGATCGAGCGAGGCGATGCGCAGCGCGCGGCCCGGCGCGATGCCTGGCTCCGGCTGGCGGTCCGGCCGCGCCATCGCTGCAAACAGCGCTTCGGTCTGCCCGGAGAAATGGGAAATCGCTTCGTTGTAAAGCCACACCAGCTGGCCGCAGCTGGCTTCATCCCACTCCATATGAATTTTCGGGATGGGCACGACGCTTTTTTCCTGCACGCGGACAGGGGCAAAATCATCATCCTGCGGGTGCCAACCCATCGCTTTCCACACCAGCGCGATAGCTTCAAACATCCGGCGGCGGAAAATTTCGCGTTCCTGCTTTGGCATGGCCGACGGTAGCGTGAGGATCAGCGTACGCAGCTGGCGCGGTGAGGCGGGGAAGCCCAGGCGAAGGCGGGTGGCGACGCTGTTAATCTGCCCCAACGCCTGTGCCAGCAGTTCGCACAGCATATGGGTCATCAGGGTGCTGCGGCTGTACTGAGGCGAGAAGACCGGCATCCGCTCGTCTGGCGGTAGGGTAAACAGCGGCTGGCCTTCGTCGTTCATCAGGTTCATCAGCGGGAAGGCGGTGGCCAACGGTTCGCGCTGGGTCTTGCCATTCATCTGGCTAAAGCGCCAGTCCTGCACGGTCGGTGTCTCATCCCACAAATAGCGGCGTGGGCTGGAGATACCGCTGTAGCCTTCCGTACCTAAACGCTGCATCGCCAGCTTACGGGCTTCATCACCCACACGCACCAGCGATGGCCAGATAAACGCGTCTTCGCGGCCGCTTTCCACCGAGAAATGCTGCTTGCCAAACCGTGATTCCGAGAACTCGACGCGGCTGGTGAACAGCGGTTCATTCAGATATTGCGGTTCGCTTAATGAGCGCACTTGCAGCTCGGCGGTCTGGCGTAAACCGTCGTTCGCGTCGCCGTGATCTTCGATAATGACGCCACAGGTATGGGTGTTACCCACGTCGAGGATCAAATCTACCGGGATGGCCGGGGTGCTCAGCGTGGCGGTGACGATTTTAATTTCCGGCACCGTCAATTGTTCGCCCAGCAGCGCCAGAATATTCAGCCAGTGGCCCTGATATTCAAAACTGCGCAGCGCCTGTGCCACATCGCGTTCGCTTCGGGATTCATGAGTGGCAACGGTCTGCTGGAAAACTTCACGCAGCCAGCCGTCAATCCATGTTTGATCGAGGAAGTCGCTGATTTCATTGTCGCGCCACGCCAGCGCAAAGCGGGTACCGTTGAGCAGATCGCTGGCGACGGGCGACAGGCCGTTGGCGTCATCGTCGCTGATCTGGCTATCAAACGCTAACGTCACGCGGTGCGTATTGCCCGCGTTGTCCGGTTCCGCCAGGCGACGAATCTGCACGCGCGCCCAGTTGTCCGGTCCTTCAACGAAGGTGCGCGGCGGGTTAAAACGCAGGAACGGCAGCGGCAGCCAGATGCCGTCTAACAGCGTGAGTGAGTGGTGCAGGGCCAGGGTCGATTCCGGTTTCACCACCTCGGGCGCGCGTCCGGCTTCACCGGGCAGCGTGTAGCGCTGATTGACGACGTCATAGTCCAGACGTAGCAGCGGGCCGTTAGCGGTTTTTCGCACGAAACGACCGTTTTGCAGCGACTCCTGCGGGCTAAGGCCAAAGTCGAGAAACTGCACGCCGCTGTTGGCAATTAATGTGACGCTCTGTTTGTAATCGCAAAGAGTGACCAGCATAGGTTACGCTCCCGTCTTCTTAAAGGTCAGCGGTACCACCGTTCTGGCGTCAAAGCGGGCGGTGCACACAGCCACGTTGCTGTTGCCGGGTTTACAGCTGATTTCCGGCAGCGGGTAGCGGGCGCCGTCGCTGCACTGGGCGTTGCCGCGGCTTTTGATCATCAGCTCGCCGTTTTGATGCAGGCCAGAAAAGACCGCGGCTTTACAGACGATATTGCCTTCTCGCACGAGGCGCACGGCGCCTTTATTGTTCTGAATCTGGTAGCGCAGGCTTGGCGCTTTACCGGTATGCGCGTCGCTGATATCCATCTGTGCCCGCCAGTTGCCGTTGAGGAAGCGCGTGGTGCCTGCGCGCATTTGGTCGGCATCCATCACCAGCGCATCTTTTGGAATAACGGCAATCACCACCGGTTTTTCTTCTTCTTTCACCACCGGTTCCGCTTTCACACTGGCCTGATGCAACGGCAGGTCGGTAATCAGTACCGGCATGGCGGGCGCTTGCGGGAGGGCTGGCGCGTCGGCAGTCTGAACGACGGGCTCGGACTCAGCCTGAGTGGTCGGGATCATCATGGGAACCGCAATCGCTACGGCGGCAACAGCGGCGGCAATCGGCAGGCCCCATAGCCAGCGCGGACGGCGCGTTCTGGCGACCGTCATCGGTATCATCGGTTCGGCGGGTACCTGCGGTTCTTCAGGCTCCTCCACCGGCAGCGTGTAGGCGTTAATCAACGGTTCATTCGCTGAAATCAGCGGCGCATCGGCTTCGCTAAACGTCACCACGGCGGGTTCGGGTTCTTCTACGAGAGGCACTTCGTCAATGGTCGGCGCTTGTGGTTGTTCCGGTTCAACGTAGCGCAGACAGTCGAATACGTCTTCACGTGCGCCTTCGTTGAGGTTCACAAAGCCCCAGAAGCTGATAACCGGCTTACCGTCGACGAGGAACAGGTGATTTTCACCAGGAAATTGCAGCGATTTATCCAGCAGGGCGCCGAACAGTTGTTGTGCGGTTTTGTCGGATTGCAGGCATTTTTTGCTGAGCGTGCGTGCGCTCTCCTGCAAACCTTCTAAATAGTGCAGCGCCCGCGTGCGTGAGGTTTCATCCGCCGCTTTCCAGCTCATCGCCGTACCATCAATGGGCGAATACCAGTCCACCCGGTCGCCTTCATCATTTAACTGCGGTATCGCCAGGCAGTCGACCAGCGCGTTTTGCTTTCGTAAACGCAGGGTTTCGCGCACCTGAAGCGCGGAATGAAATACGGTTTGCCCGCCGCCGCCCACGGCCTGAAAGTCATCAAGACTTCCGCTGCGTAAAAGAGTTTTTGCCACGTTCCTGTCCCATAGACTTCTTCACGGCATTACTTTACGCAAAGCAAAATGCAACAAACGGCGAAAGAGAGGGGTAAATCGGGTAATTCTCGCGGCATTGAATCGCTGGACTTAAGTCAAACCTGAGGAATCGCCGATGAAGAAACCAACAAATTAAGGTTATTCAGCATAACCTGAGACAAATTGGTTATTTGCCAGTTATCCGGGGCTGTGCTGTTATTAAGCCGTTAATATAATAAAATCGAAAGGCTTATAACCATGACCACAGGGAAAACGCTCCTCGCGCTGGCGCTCAGCGCGTTGTTACCGGCAAGCGCCGCCTGGGCGGCGAACAACGACACACTCGTCTACTGCTCCGAAGCCTCGCCGGAGTCCTTTAACCCGCAAATCGCCAGCTCAGGCCCGACGTTCGTCGCCAGTTCGCAAACGCTGTATAACCGGCTGATCAACTTTGACCCGGTGAAAAATACACCGATTCCCTCGCTGGCTACCGACTGGACGATTTCCCCGGATGGGCTGACTTATACCTTTACGCTGCGTCAGGGCGTGAAGTTCAACAGCAATAAATTCTTTACGCCGACTCGCGACTTTAACGCTGATGACGTGATTTTCTCCGTACTACGACAGAAAGATAGCGATCATCCGTACCATAAGGTTTCGCAAGGCAACTACGAATATTTCAACGACGTGGGTCTCGCTAAGCTGATTAAGTCGGTGAAAAAGCTCGATGACTATCACGTGCAGTTTGTTTTGAGTGAACCGAACGCCGCATTCCTGGCCGACTGGGGGATGGATTTTGCGTCTATCCTGTCGGCGGAGTACGCCGATGCGATGATGAAAAAAGGCACGCCGGAAAACGTGGATAACTGGCCGATTGGTACCGGACCGTACGTGTTACAGCAATATAAGGCTGACTCGCAGATTCGCTACCTTGCGAACCCGAACTACTGGGACGGCGCGGTGCCGACGAAGCACCTGATCTTCGCCATCACCCCGAACGTCGAGACGCGTCTGGCCAAGCTGCAAACCAACGAATGCCAGATTATCCCTGCGCCGTCGCCGGTACAGTTTGATGTGATTAAAAACAATCACGATCTGGCGTTGCATGCGGTCGAAGCCCTGAACGTTGGCTATCTGGCGTTTAATACCGAGAAAAAGCCGTTCGATAATGTGCTGGTCCGCCAGGCGCTGAACTACGCTACCGACAAGCAGGCGATCGTCAATGCGGTATTTATGGGCTCCGGCACGGTGGCAAAATCACCGATCCCGCCAAACATGATGGGCTTTAATAAAGATCTGAAAGATTACAGCTACGATCCTGAAAAAGCGAAAGCGTTGCTGAAACAGGCCGGGTTAGAGAAGGGGGTTGATGTGACGCTGTGGTCAATGCCGGTGCAGCGCCCTTACAACCCGAACTCGCGCCGGATCGCGGAAATGATCCAGAACGATTGGGCCAAAGTGGGCGTGAAGGCCAAAATTGTGACCTATGAGTGGGGGGAGTACCTCTCCGGTATCCGCAAAGGCGAACATGGCAGCGCGCTGTACGGCTGGATGTCGGACAACGGCGATCCGGATAACTTCGCCAATACGCTGCTCGGATGCGATAGCATTAAAACGGGCTCTAACGCCGCGCGCTGGTGTAATAAAGAGTATGATGGCCTGGTGAAAAAAGCGCTGGTGGTGAGCGACCCGGCGAAACGTGCCGCGCTCTACGAGCAGGCGCAAGAGATTTACTACCAGCAGGCGCCGTGGATTGCGTTGGCGAACGGCAAAACGTTCTATGCCACGCGTAGCAACGTAACCGGCTACAGCGTAAGCCTGATGGGCAGCGATTTCTCGAAAGTGAAAATCAATTAAGGAGCAGGTATGTCACATCTGGATGAGGTCATCGCGCGCGTTGACGCGGCGATTGAAGAGAGCGTGATTACGCACATGAATGAGCTGCTGGTGGCGCTAAGCGACGATGCAGAGCTGAGTCGTGAAGATCGTTTTACCCAGCAGCAGCGCCTGCGCGTGACGATTTCCCATCACGGGCAGCATCTGCGCGAGCAGGAAGAGTCACGTAAAGAGCAGCTCACTCAGGGTGGAACAATCCTGTAAACCGCTCTGGCCGGGCTGAGCCCCGGCCAGGCGCAGCGCGGGGAGGCGGCGCTGATTCAGAACTGCCTCCTCGCCACCAGCCACGCCCCGACAATCAACATCACCGCGCCGCACACCGGCCCCACCAGCGCTCGCCAGGGCACACCATGGCTGCGCATCACGTCCATCACCAGACCGCCGATAAGCTGGCTGGCGACCAGCACGGCAATCGTGGTTGCCGCGCCCACGTACTGATAGCCGCTGATGCTGGCAAAGACGAAGAACGAACCCAACAGACCGGGAAGCAGCGTCCACCACTTAACGGTGGAGATGAGTTCGTTTACGCCCGCCAGCCCGTGTTTGATCAGCAGAATACTGACGAATAGCACAATACCAACCAGTGAATTGAGCAGCATCGCCACCAGAATCGTCGAGGCCGATTGGGTGATCCGCACCATCAGCGTGTTCTGGATAACCAGGCCGATGCCGGCGGCAACCAGAAACGTCAACGTGAGGGATTGATTCATGCTTTACCGTCCGGATCGCGACGATTATCCAACTGAAGTTGCATAAAGGTGAGGTCCAGCCAGCGGCCAAATTTGGTGCCCACCTGCGGCATTTGCCCGGTGGTGACAAAACCGTGCTTTTCGTGCAAATGCAGGGAGGCATGGTTTTGCGACTCGATGCCTGCGACCATTACGTGCTTACCGCGCCGCTTCGCTTCTTCAATCAGCGCGGCGAGCAGAATATGGCCCAGCCCCTTACCCTGATGGTCCGGATGGACGTAAACGGAGTGTTCGACGGTATGGCGGAATCCATCGAACGCGCGCCAGTCACCGTAGGAGGCATAGCCCGTCACCACGCCGTTTTCTTCGCTGACCAATACGGGAAAGTGCCCAAGCTGACGCGCTTCAAACCAGGCAATGCGGTTGTCGGTATCGACGGTTTTATCGTTCCAGATGGCCGCGGTATGCAGCACGGCGTGATTATAGATGGCCGCAATCGCGGCGCAGTCTTCTTTGGTCGCAAAACGAATAGGCATGGTTGCACCCTGTGTGTTGTTCACTATAGTATAACGATATGAATACTATTGAAGACAACTTAAATCAACGGATCGGCGCAAGAATTCGTATTGAGCGCGAATCGCGAAGCTGGTCGCTGAGTGAGTTAGCCGAGCGCGCTGGCGTATCTCGGGCGATGATTCACAAAATTGAGCGCGGTGAAAGCAGCCCCACGGCGACGCTGCTGGCGCGGCTTTCCGGCGCGTTCGGCATCAGCATGTCAACCTTGATTGCCCGCGCCGAGATTCAGGAGGGGAAACTGCTGCGTTTCGCGGACCAGCCCGTGTGGCACGATCCACAAAGCCACTATCTGCGGCGTCATGTTTCGCCGCGCGGTGAGTTGCCTGTCGATTTAGTACAAATTGAGCTTCCCGCAGGTAGCGATATCCCGATGCCGGCTTCGGCTTACGCGATGGCGCGTCAGCTGATCTGGGTGCAGCAAGGGGAATTGCTCTTCATGGAAGGGGAGACCGGGCATCGTATGCAGGCTGGCGACTGTCTGGAGCTGGGGCCGCCGAACGACTGCCGCTTTATTAACGATAGCGGTCATACATGTGTTTATCTGGTTGTTCGTTTGAATCTTCCACTCTCGTGATTATTTCGCTAATGACGTATTAATGCGTCATTTGGCGAAGCGCTCTCAATCGCTTTTAATTTCACGTCTGCAACATGTGAAAAATATATATTGTGTTTTTTGCACAAAACAGGAAACGCCAGCTATTAATTATTATAGGCTCTGGGCCAATTAACCGTGGGGTTATAATAAATATGCTGGATTTTGCTAAAGCACAACGTATGAGCCTGACACAGCAGGTTGAGAATAATATCAAGAACGCACTTATCATTGGCGCATTAAAACCCGGTGCCCGACTCGTGACGCGTGAAATAGCCGCGAATCAAGGGATCAGCATTACACCCGTTCGCGAGGCGCTGCTGCGGCTGGTCTCCTTGGGGGCATTGCAGGCCGCACCGGCGCAGGCATTTATGGTTCCGGTGCTAACCGATTCCAGCTATCAGGAAATAACCCAGATACGAAAAAATCTCGAAGGAATGGCGGCCGCAGCGGCCTCCGGGAATATGACCGCACAAAAAATGCAGGAACTCCATCATCTGTTGGCGTTACTGCATGAAGCAAAAGCCTCTGGTGATATCACCCGCATGCTGCAGAGCAATTACCAGTTTCGTTTTCGAATATATGAATACGCGGAAATGCCCACTTTAATGATTATGATCGAACAATTATGGGTTCGGGTAGGGCCAAGTTTCCACTATTTATATTTAAATTCAGTAGAACCGTTTCAGCAAACCAATTTATATCAGCGCCTGCTGATGGCGCTGGAGAAAAAAGACTCGATGGCCAGCCATACGGCAATGTGCCAGATTGTTGATGAATCAGCGCATTTTTTACAGCGCCAGTATTGCCCTAGCCATTAATCTGCAAATACGTTTCCGGGTTTCCCCGGAAACGTTCACGCGCTTTACTCAAAACGCCAGGCGACATTCACGCCAACGCCGTAGTTACGCCCAGGAGCCGGTTCGTAATAACGACCATTCGACTCGTTGACGATAACGGAGCCGACATATTGGCGGTCGAAAAGGTTATCGACCCGGCCAAACACATCCAGATTCCAGTTGCCGATATCGAACTTGTAGCCGGTGTTCAATCCGACAACCGTCCACGATGGCGCGCGGGCGGTGTTTTCATCGTTGGCCATAATATCGCTCATATAGCGCACGTCGGCACCCGCATACCAGCCGTTCTCCGGTTCATAGCCCAGAGAGGCAAAGCCCATATTGCGCGCAATCCCGGGAATGCGATTGCCATTACAATTGGAGTCATCACAAACGTTGGTACGATAGGTCGCGTCAAGCCAGGTCCAGGCCGCTTTGGCGCGCCAGTTTTCAGCGAATTGCTGATCCAGCGACAACTCCGCCCCCTGGCGACGTGTTTTACCGGCGTTTTTGTAGCTGGTACGTCCGCCGCTGCTGCTGTCGACGACAATTTCGTTATCGGTATCTGTCTGGAACAGCGCTGCCGTCAGCAAACCGTTGCCAATACGCGTTTTGCTGCCAATTTCCACCGTTTCGTTGGTCGAAGGTTGTAATCCAAAGTTCAGTCCGCCGCGATCGTCCGAACGGTAGGAAAGCTCGTTAATCGTCGGGGTCTCAAAGCCGCGTCCGGCGGAGAGATAGACGTTCCACGCATCGGTGACCGCGTACTTCAACGATCCCGCAGGTAGCCATTTGTGATAGCTGGCGTCGCCGCTATCGTCGCCATTTGTCGCGGTGATGTAGTGGTCGTTGGAGTCAAACCACACTGAGCTGTAGCGCACGCCTGCATCAAGACTGAGTTTATCGGTTAACTGCCACTGGGTTTGCAGGTAGGGATCGACGTTCCACATCAGGTTGCGTTCATTGCGACGCAGATTACCTTTCTCACCGTATTCCGGCGTGGTGCCATTCATCACGAAGTTTTCGTAACCGCGACGCTTCTCGCTCATGTTCTCGTAGTTCAGGCCGGTGGTGAAGCTGACCGGAACCAGCAGTTCGCCGCGGTGCGTCCAGCGGGTATCGATGCCCTGATAGTGACGATCGAGGTCGATCACGCCGCCCGCATGGGTGGGTTTAAGCTGCGGGGCACGTGGAATCGACTGATACTGCGTGGTTTGACGTTCACCAGCGTACATCATGACGCTTAAATCGTCCTGTTCACTGAGCTGACGCTCGTAGCGCAGGCCTGCCTGGGTCTGTTTTACGCTTTTGCGCATGTTGTACTGGTCACCACGCGGCGACTGCTCGCGATTCTGGTGCAGTTCGTTGTAGTCCAGCCCACCGGGATCGTTGGCCTTAATATCGACACTGTTAAACAGCAGGGTCAGCTTGCTGACATCGTTGATGCGTACACCCAGTTTGGCGTTGGCGAGGTTTTTGCGCGCCGCGCTGTGGTCGCGATAACCACGGGTGATGAATCGATTCGTCGACACGGTGTAATCGACATCCCCCGCGTGACTACCGTCGCCGACGGCGCCCGTCGCTTTCATACCGTAATGCCAGGTGCCATAGCTACCGTAATAGCTGCTGGCTTCCAGCGTGGTGGGCTGTTTGCCGCTTTCGGTGGTGACGTTGACTACGCCGCCGGATGAGTTGCCGTATAGCGCGGAGAAGGGGCCGCGTAGCACGTCAATATGATCGACGCTACCAATATCGATGTTTGACGTTTGCCCCTGACCGTCTGGCATGGTCGCCGGGATGCCGTCAACGTACATGCGAATACCGCGCACACCGTAGGTGGAGCGTGAACCAAAGCCGCGAATCGACAGCTGGAGATCCTGGGCGTAGTTCTGCCGGTTCTGAATTTGTAAACCCGGCACGGCGCCGAGCGATTCTGACAGGTTAACGCGCGGCGTGGCGTGGCGCATATCCTCGCCGTCAACCACGCTGACCGCGGCCGGCGTATCCAGCTCAGAGACGGTTTGAGGCGTGGCGGTCACAATTAACGTTTGTTCGTCAGCGGCCCAGGAAAAGGGGGAGAAAGCAAGCGGCAACAGCAGCACAGGCAGCGTCGCTGAGCGCACAGAAATGATTTTCATGAAAAACTCGCAAAATGTACCAAATGGAACAGACTCTGAATAGAGTAATACTTTTGTAAATATATTGAAAACTTTAGCAGCATAAATGGTTAATTTCAGGTGATGAAATAGAAACTTTTTGCCGCACGGTAGAAAGAAAAGCTCCACTTTGTATAAATTAATGATTACTATTCGCATCTACAAAACGTAGCGCCATGACGCTGCGAAGGCTGAAGCCATGTGAGCAGTAACAATTAAGTTCATCAAAGGGAGTCGTCATGTCATTACGTCAATTGTCCGCACCGCGCCTGCGCCGTTCTCTGTTGTTGAGTGCCTTACTGCTGGCGGGAAGCTTTAGCGCGCAGGCCGCAGAGGAAATGCTGCGTAAAGCGGTCGGTAAAGGGGCATATGAAATGGCCTACAGCCAGCAGGAAAATGCGCTGTGGCTAGCCACCTCACAAAGCCGTAAAACGGATAAAGGTGGGGTGGTGTACCGCCTGGACCCGACTACGCTGGAAGTGACCCAAACGATCCATAACGATCTTAAACCGTTTGGTGCCACTCTGAACTCGCAGACCCAGACGCTGTGGTTTGGCAACACCATCAACGGTGCTGTCACCGCCATTGATGCGAAAAGCGGTGACGTGAAAGGGCGTCTGGTGCTTGATGGCCGTCAGCGTAGCGAAACGGTGAAACCGCTGCAGCCACGTCAGCTGGCGGTGAATGAGAAAACCAACACCGTGTATATCACCGGTGTTGGGAAAGAGGGCAGCGCGGTATGGGTGGTTGATGGCGATAAAATCGCGCTGAAAACCACAATCGAAGGCACCGGCAGCTTCGGCACCGGGCTGGCGGTTGATGCGGAGAAACAGCGCCTGTACGTGACGAACGCCGACGGCGAGCTGGTGACCATTGATACCGCGAGCAACAAAATCGTCAATCGTCAGAAATTGCAGGACGATGGCAAAGAACACTTCTACATCAACCTGAGCCTGGATACCGCCGGTCAGCGCGCCTTTATTACCGACTCGAAACAGCCGGAACTGCTGGTGGTGAACCTGAAAGATGGCAAAGTGTTGTCGAAGGTGGATACCAAAGAAGGGCTGGCGGTGCTGTTTAACCCGACGCGTAATGAAGTCTATGTTACCCAGCGCAAAGCGGGCACCGTGACGGTTATCGACGCCAAAGATTACAAGGTGACCAAAACCATTCAGACCCCGACCTTCCCGAACAGCCTGGCGCTGTCTGCCGATGGCAAAACGCTGTTTGTGAGCGTGAAGCAGGAATCTACTCGTCAGAAAGAGGCGACCGCCCCGGATGATGTGATTCGTATCGCGCTGTAACCTTTAACGGGAGACGGTCGACGTCTCCCGTATCCTGCTAATTTATCTTCTGTTACATCCGGTTTATTTCATTTTGCGCCATCGGGCATACAATGCACCCACTTAACCCCACGGTGGGTAGAAGAATGAACGGAGAAACCATGAAAAAATCTTTATATGCGCTGTGTGCGGGCCTGATGGTTCTGGCGCTGGCGGGTTGCACCACTAACTACGTGATGACCACCAAAAGCGGACAAACGATTGTGACGCACGGCAAGCCGCAGCTGGATAAAGAGACCGGTATGACCAGCTATACCGATCAGGACGGCAACGCGCGAGAAATTAACAGCAGTGACGTGGCGCAACTGGTCGAAGATAACTGATTGCGCTGACCTCAGCGGCCGCGTTTACGATACTCTCCCGGCGACATGCCAAACCGCTGTTTGAAGGCGGTGGAGAAGTGGCTGTGGTCGCTGAACCCCCAGCGGTAGCCAATTCCCGCCAGCTTTTCATCGTCGTGCGCGCTCAGCAGCGCCTGGGCGCATAAATCTAAACGGCGATTTTTTATATATTGCGCCACCACCAGACCTTTATCAGCAAACAGCCGGTACAGACTACGAACCGACATCCCGGTTTCGCTGGCCAGCCATTCAGGACGCAGATGTTCTTCCTGGATAGCATCGTCGATCAAGCGCATGATTTTTTGATATTGCTTCTCTCGCCGCGAGGGCTGGACATCCTGTTGATGCAGCATCGGACGCAGCAGGCAGACCATCGCATCGAGCGCCGCTTCGCTTTCGCTGGCCGAAAGTTGCGGGCTGCTCATGCTTTCATGCAGCAGACGTTGGCTGAGCTGCACCATCGGTAGCGATTTATCCAGACGGGTGGCGACGCGAATTCCGCTGCCGCGCAGCTGGTTTTCCAGCAGTTGGCGAGGCAGCAACAGCGAGACCTGACGCGAGGTTTGCTGCCAGAGAATAGAACAGGGACGTGAAGCATCAATCAGCGTCATGTCGCCGCTTTGCAGGCACACCTGACGATCGTCCTGCTCAATGCTGGCTTCGCCGGAAAGCTGAAAAACGGTATAGAACCAGGCATCATTGCCGCCGCGGATCTCCTGACGCGTGCGATACAGATTGACGTTGCGGGTGGTGACGGTACTGAGCTTCAGGCTGCCCGCATAGCTGGTATCAATCTCGCCGTGGAAGTCGCCTTCCAGCGGACGTGCGGCAAAATGCCCGCAGACCTGATTAATCTTCGCCAGCCAGTCATGATACGTCTCACCGCCTTTTACCGCTGCCATACGTCATCTCTGCAATGAAAATGTGATGTTATTGTTGCATTTGTGTTTCTTTAAACAAGGCCGTTCACAGGAATATATGAAAGAACTATTACCTGCGACACACTTCTGCCAACGCAATCTGCTTAATTGCGGCGTCTGTCACAGCCGCACAAGCGAATGTCACAGAGACAAAAGCGACTTCTTCAGACCCGCCGTAGACTGAAATGACTAACCGCGAAGAATAAGGAGACGATATGTCCTCAGCACAGGTAGCGCTGCTCCCAGGCGTGCAGCAATTTTTAGACCGTCAGCATGGCCTGTTTATTGATGGCGCGCAGCAGGCGGCGCAGAGTGAAAAACGTCTCACCGTTTGGGATCCGGCGACCGGCAAAGCGATTGCCACCACGGCCGATGCCAATGCGGCCGACGTTGATCGCGCGGTGATGTCCGCCTGGCGCGCGTTTGTTTCCCGCAGTTGGGCCGGTCGAACGCCTGCGGAACGTGAACGTATTTTGCTGCGTTTTGCTGACCTCGTTGAACAGAACGGCGAAGAACTGGCCCAGCTGGAAACGTTGGAGCAGGGCAAATCGATCAATATCTCCCGCGCTTTCGAAGTGGGCTGTACGCTGAACTGGATGCGCTACACCGCCGGATTAACCACTAAAATCAGCGGCCGCACGTTGGATGTTTCCATTCCGTTCCCGCCGGGCGCGCGCTATCAGGCGTGGACCAAAAAAGAGCCGGTCGGGGTGGTTGCCGGTATCGTGCCGTGGAACTTCCCGCTGATGATCGGCATGTGGAAGGTGATGCCCGCGCTGGCGGCGGGGTGCTCTATCGTGATTAAGCCATCTGAAACTACGCCGCTGACGATGCTGCGCGTGGCTGAACTGGCTATCGAGGCCGGGGTGCCGGAAGGTATTTTCAACGTGGTCACCGGTAGCGGCGCCGAGTGCGGTGCGGCGTTAACCTCGCATCCACATGTGGCCAAGGTGAGCTTTACCGGCTCGACCGCCACTGGCAAACAGATTGCCCGCGTTGCCGCCGACAGGCTGACCCGCGTCACGCTGGAACTGGGCGGGAAAAACCCGGCGATCGTCCTGAAAGACGCCGACCCGGCGTGGGTGATTGAAGGGCTGATGACCGGCAGCTTCCTCAATCAGGGGCAGGTGTGCGCGGCCAGTTCACGCATCTATATTGAAGCGCCGCTGTTCGACACCCTGGTGAGCGGTTTCGAGCAGGCGGTGAAATCGCTGCAGGTGGGGCCAGGTATGCTGGAGACCACACAGATTAACCCGGTGGTTTCTCAGGCGCACTGCGCTAAAGTGGCGGCTTATCTGGACGAGGCACGTAAACAGAATGCAGAGCTGATCGCCGGCAACGGCGGCCCGGACGCGCAGGGTTTCTACATTCCGCCGACGCTTGTTATCAACCCGGACGCCAACCTACGCTTAACCCGCGAAGAAGTGTTTGGCCCGGTCGTGAACCTGGTGCGCGTCACCGACGGCGAAGAGGCCCTGCGCCTGGCCAACGACAGCGACTTCGGCCTGACCGCCAGCGTCTGGACCCGCGACCTGACCCAGGCGCTGAACTATACCGACCGCCTGCAGGCCGGCACGGTATGGGTCAACAGCCATACGCTGATTGATGCTAACTTGCCGTTTGGCGGCATGAAACAGTCGGGCACGGGGCGTGATTTTGGCCCGGACTGGCTGAACGACTGGTGTGAAACCAAGTCGGTGTGTGTTCGTTACTGAGTGATGCCGGGTGGCCTACGGTTGAGGCGATACTTAAACCTATCGCCATATTCTGTAGGCCTGATAAGCGAAGCGCCATCAGGCAACCAGGCGAGTTCCGGCGTTTATGCGACAGTCATCATCGCGGGCAACTCGCTTATCAGTTTATCGACGGCCAGCCGGACCTTAAGAGAAGGATGGGGCGTTCTCAGCCATACGGCATAAACTGGCCACGTTCCCGAAGACTGCGCTTTTAATATTTGTTTCAGTTCGCCGTTAAGCAGTTGCTCTTTGACCAGCCAGTAGGGCAGCCAGACAATCCCCGCTCCCGTTAACGCACTGTCTTTTACCGCCTGCATATCATCCATCATGATTCTGGCAGGAGGATTCATCTCGATTGCTTCCCCACGCTCATTTTGCACTCGCCATTTGAGAATGCGCCCGGAATGAATGTAGGCCACCGCCTCGTGTTGATGAAGGTCTTCTGCACAAGTGGGCTCACCGGCGTGGCGGAGATAATCCGCAGAGGCGCAGAAAACCATGGTGTGCGAGGCCAGCTGCCGTGCAATCAGGCTACTGCTGTCGGCCAGTGCGCCGATCCTGACGGCCAGATCGAACCCTTCTTCTGACAAATCAACCTGGCGATCGCTGAACGAGATTTCCAGTATCAGCTGCGGATGTTCTTTTGCCAGCGCCGATAATAGCGGCGCAATACACAAGTGGCCGAGCAGAACAGGAACGGACACCCGTAGTTTGCCGTTTGCCTGGAGTTTGCCGCTGTCCAGGATATCCTCTGCCGTTTTGATTTCCGCCAGCGCCCGGCGACAGTATTCGTAATAAAGCGAGCCTTCGTCGGTCAGACTCTGGCTGCGGGTGGTACGGCTAAAAAGGGTTACGCCTAATCTTTCCTCAAGCCGGGAGACGGTTTTGGCTACCGCCGAACGCGTGACGTGAAGTTTGGCGGCAGCCTGTGAAAAGCTCACCGATTCAGCCGCGGCGACAAAGACGGGAATACTGTTCAATTCACTTTTCATATTGTTGCCATTCAGGAATCAATCAGAGGAAATACTATCTCCACTGTAGCGTAAAGCGCAATGTTACCATCCATAACATCCGTGATTAACTTTGCAGGAATCGCCATGAACCGTACGATGAAACGTTGGACGCTAAACGAAACCGGACGTCAGAATCTCAAACTCACCGAAGCAGAAATCCCGCAGCCCGGCCAGAATGAAGTCCTGGTGCGGGTGAATGCGGTCGCTCTTAACTACCGGGATAAGGTCATTATTGAAGGGGGAATGGGGAACGGTATGCCCATGCCTTTCACCCCCGGTTCCGATATGGCTGGCGTGGTCGAGGCCGTTGGGCCTGGGGTGACCCGTTTTCGCCCTGGCGATCGCGTGATTTCTTCTTTTAACGCCGACTGGATTGATGGCAAGCTGGAAAATAATGCCGCCAATCCGCATTACAACACCCTGGGGTACGCTATCCAGGGCGTTCTGGCGGAATACGTCGTGATGCGTGAAGCGTGGCTGGTTGCGGCGCCACGAACGCTCAACGACGCGCAGGCCAGTACGCTGGTGTGTGCGGGGCTGACGGCCTGGTTTGCCCTGGTTGAGCGTGGCCACCTGCATGCCGGTGAAACCGTACTGGTTCAGGGCACGGGCGGCGTGGCGATCTTTGTCCTTCAGATTGCCAAAGCGATGGGGGCCGAAGTGTTTATTACCTCATCCAGTGACGACAAGCTGGCAGCAGCGGTGGCCCTTGGCGCTGATCATGGTATTAACCGCAACAAAGAGGACTGGGTTGACGCGGTCTATCGGCTGACTCATCAGCGAGGTATCGATCACGTTGTGGATACCGTTGGTGGCCGTAATTTTGCCGATTCTGTTCGCGCGGTGGCGTCGCACGGTCGTATCTCACTCATTGGGATGATGGACACGCACGACACCTCAGCACCAGGGGGATTACTGTTGCTCAAATCGCCAACCGTTCAGGGGATTGGCGTTGGCCATCGGCGGGCGCTGGAAGATCTGGTTCGTGCCGTTGACACGATTGCCCTGAAACCGGTTATCGACAAATCTTTCCGCTTCGACGAATTACCAGAGGCGCTAAACTACCTCGATAAAGGCGCGTTTGGCAAAATCGTCATTCAGATTAACTGATTGCCGGGGAGGTCACCTTACTCACCGGGATACAGGCGAGCAGGGGACACGCGCTGACGAGTACGTGTCCTACCCCCACGCTTTGTTCTGGATAACGACTCTGTATCCATCGACGTCAACAAATGTCTTCCCGTTCACGTCCCAGTAAGGGTTGAATGATTTTGTCATGATAAAACCGGCATCGGTCATTTTCTGGCAAGCATGCATCCATTCCTTTTCATCCGGATAATAAAGAACGAGTAAATCCTCTTCGGTATGCAGCGGTTGAACCGGATGGTATTCGCAATGAGTCAATTCGATATGCCAGCCTAAGCCTTCCCGGCCTAACATGATTCCGTTGAAACCGTCATGGTCGTTGAATTCAGCAATTTTCTGCAGCCCCAGCCCCTGACTGTACATCAAAAAAGACCGTTCAATATTGGTGACGGGTCTGGCAATACGCATGTGGCTAAACATCGGCGACTCTCCTGGCGAAGATAGGGTATGAACGTGGATATCTTCGATGAGTTTACACGTTAGCCTGCTTTTGATTTGTCGATGAGAGCCTGCCAGATACGCTTAATTCTTGATGTATGAGGTCCATCAAGGGATGGATGATGGCACCTTGCAGAATAAAAGCCGCAAGCAGTGTTCTGCTTACGGCTCCAGGAGCGGTGAGGTTACGTTCTGGTATTCAGGCTGCCTTCACGGCTTTAATTTTTTTACTGTCAGCCGTATCAGACGCTGGAGTGTCGGTTTTCGTTGCGGTATTCATCTCCGGCAGCTTGCTGGTGCGTAAAATATGCTGCACGGTCACTTTCTGCTCGGCGAGATACAGACCAAGATCTTCTGCCTGCGTTTCATCCATCGGCATTCCGCTTTGCAACAGGAAGTCGGTAAACGCTTCTGCCATATCGAGCAGTCTGTCGTGAGCGTCAGCCTCTTTCTTACTGGCAAATGTCATTTTCTCTTCACCTTTTCTTACGACAACATATTTTATTTCAACGGCCATGATTTGCCCCTTACACTGTGATTATATCCAGTATATCAAGTCAGAGGCCGTGTTGCAGCTAAAAATACCCACAGCCGAGCAAGCCCTACCAGAAACCGGAATATAACTTGTTTCAGGAAGACGCTAGAATGGCCTGGTGGTTCTCCCGTATTAACAGCGGCCGCTGACACCGAACATACCCATGGCTATTTGCAACAAATTTGATAAACGGCTTGCATAAAGGAATAAATAATGAAAGTAAGGGCGCTTTGCAGTCTGTTTCTTTTCGCTGCATCATTTAATGCCGCAGCTATTACGCAATTTAAACCGGCGGTCTTAAATGCTGCTCTTTTGTTTGAGCATGATCCAACCATCGGCAACGTCAAACATAGTGTGCAGTGGATTCGGGATGTTAACGGCAAACTCAGGGTGATGACGGAAGTAAGATATGACCGTAACGGCTGTTTTACTCATATCAATATGGTTGACAAGGAGAACACTCGTATTTTTCATTTGGTCAATAAAGAAGGGGCGTTAACCTCTTTTAATGGTCAGCACATTACCGGAAAAATTAATGGTCGCTGCGAAATCACTGAGCTTGAAAATGAAACAGGGCAATATACCCTTAACTACAATATACGTGGGTTGCTTGAGACTATTGTCGATAAAAGTACGGGCGAAGTGGTAGAACGATATGAATATGGCAATAGCCAATTACCCGTACGTATCCGAAACTACCAGGATAACACCGACCAGCGTATTTTTTATCCGTCAGGAAGCGCACAGTTTGTTGATTCAGAAATCGTGTCGAAAAGAGGGGGGGCGACTGTGCGCGTGAAACAGAGTTGTTCTTATACTGTTGATGGCAATGCCGATAAATGCTCGCTGATATCCTCTGCAAATGAGGAATATCGTGGCTCAATTCTGTTCTGGGTTTCAAACCACGAAACGGAATATTTCTGATTGGTGCAAAAGCGCGATAGTCACGTATCGCAACGAACCTGTAGGCCTGACAAGCGTTGCGTCATCAGGCCTACAAGCGAAACAACAGTAAAAGATTATCGCCGCTCAAAGTATCTATGATTATTTGTATCTAATTCAATGAATTATGATGTGCGTTAGGCTATTTTATCTTTGCCGATCTTTTTTTGTTGTATCTCCTGGCTTCGATTTGTACTGTCATGTAGACAAACCCTGGAGAATTGCCATGATTTACACTGAACGCCTTGAATTGATCCATAAAAGTGGTGATGTACTGTACCCTGTGAAGATAACCAGAAAATCAACGGGAAAAACCGCCTTTCACCTTGTACCATTTGGCCTGGATAAAACTGACGACCTCCTGGAGGTGGAAGACCCTTCAGAAGCAATTCGGCTGGTGATTGATGAACGGTATTCCATTCGTTGTAGCACAATTACAGCGACTATTACGGATAAAAAGGGCAAGCGAATTAAGCGAACAGGGATATACAACATTAAGGGAATTAGCATAAAAGGATATAACGTCAGGTAATGGCGCCGAGCGTACAAGCTACCATCATGAGCAGTGAGCAGATAATCGCCTGTTGATGAGTCGCTTATTCAATGCAAACGGGGCATAGTAAGCCATTCGGAACAGGATTATTCAGTCCAATCCATCGACACAGAATAACGGTGAGGTCACAAATATGACGCCTACATTGCAAGGATCGCTAGTCACGCTCCGTCCTCTGCTTGAGACAGATGCTCAGCTATTGATTGATGCGGCAGCGGATGGGGAGCTCTGGTCCCTGCCATTTACGGTGGTTCCGTCTGCTGACACCGCCGATTCCTACATTCAGAAAGCCCTGAAGGGGCAGGCTGAAGGCACAGTCATGCCGTTTGCGGTAACGCTTTCATCCGACCAACGCGTCATTGGGTCAACACGTTTCTGGAAGCTTGATCGAGAAAACCGAAAACTCGAAATAGGCCACACCTGGTATTCCCAAAGCTGGCAAAAAACAGCTGCAAATACCGAGAGTAAACTGTTACTGCTGCAATACGCTTTTGAGCAACTGAAGTGTGTTCGCGTTCAGTTTACGACTGATGTATTGAATGAGCGCTCGCAGGCAGCCATTCTCCGTATTGGCGCGGTTCAGGAAAGCATCATCAGAAATGAACGCATTATGCCTGATGGTCGAAAACGGACTTCCATACGCTACAGCATAATTGATGATGAGTGGCCGCAGGTTCGGACTAACCTTGAGCACCGCCTTTCCCGTTACAGGGAAGAAAAATAACTCGAGGTTTTGCGGACAGAAGGTCTGCTGTGGGCGAGGAGCGGAAGTTCATAATTCCTTTAGACAATCCTCCCGGGAGGTTATGATAAAAATATACAGCCACAAAGGGAGTGGACATGACATTGTTTGAGGGATGTAAGGAGTTGCTCAAGGCAGATTTTGATGTTGTGGAAGGGGATGATTTGAGTATGGTAATGGATATTTTTCATCAATATCCATGGTATAGCGGTAATCTCATATGGTCGGAAATGGATTTCAGCGATTATGAACTTACTCATGATATGTTTAATGGGAGCGGCTTAGGCAATGAAACAGTATTTGTCATAGCGGATGATGCCGATGTGCCCGTGTTCAGAACCCATCTATAACTCATTGTCGATAATATCTACGATGTCATCTCCATATCACCTAAGCTATTTATTTTTAACGATAAGATAATGATTACGCCTTTATTCCCGCATAATTTTATACGGTTGGGTCTGCGAAAGTGATGAGCAGAAATACTGACCAGCTCCCCGTTGACCAACTAAGACTGTAGTTAGCAACGTCTCCTCCTGGAACGCAGTGGACCGCCTGAAGCGTGGCGAAATATGCTATGAGTGACGCTCAAAAGTAACAAATGCGATGGCCGAAAAATAAGCACATCAGCATGTATGGTGGATTTAACCAAAAACATGCATAGCTTCCAACTGCTCTTTTTTCATTTCATTACAAGAGGATAAAAAATTATCTTTAAAATCTGATGGGGGATCTCTTAATTGCTGCACTGCCGCTATATTTACTTCTAACTCCCGTAATTGTACAATTGTGCTTCTACGAATCGAGGAGAGAAAAAAATCCCCTGCATTTTCTTTATGACTCTCCAAATAATTAGTTAGTATTTGAGACGATGCTTGAATTGCTTTTTCCTCAGAAAAACCCAAAGTAAAGCGAGAGTAGATGACATTGTATTGGTATAGACATGCTGCTTCAGCCATTTGTTTAGCTTGCTCCTCTGGGGAGGGTTGATTTGCCCACGATTGGGAAGTGACGAGCAATATAAGCAGTAATAATTGTTTTTTCATGTGTAGAATCCCTACCATTGTGAATGCAATATTTAAAACTTTGAAGCCTGGCATTGACAACAACCGCTGACCAGCTCCCCGTTGACCAACTAAGACTCTTGTTTTCCACGTCCGCCCTGGCACAAGGCGGACATTGCTGACTGAGCTAAAGGTCCGATGTGAGCGAGGAGCGGACCTCTGTCATGTTGTCGTAAAAACTCACCGCTTAATCAGGAGATAGCAATACCTCTTGCCCTCAAGCTCCGTTTACTTGAATTGATGGCTTCCAGTAGGCGAAGGCGGCTTTCGCTGAGATGAACGGCGAGTAACTCTGCCGCTTTTTCAGTCTCCCGCGACCTAAGCGCAGCTATTATCTCTTGATGATCTTCCCATGCGGGATTCGATGGTGCTTTGTCGAGCCATCGTGCCCGTGAAAGCCGGCGCAGGGCATCGCTAACCCCTTCGAAAATAAACGCATTCTGACAAAGACGGGCCAGCTGTAGATGGAATCGTGTCCCGGCATCCTCCATCACCTCTTCTGACACATCAGTAGTCTTCGTTTTGAGCAGGTTTTCCAGACCGTTGAGTTGTTCTTCTGTCATCTGGCTGGCTGCTAGTTTTAATGCCGCCACTTCCAGTACTTCCCGGTAAATACATAGCTGTTCAACTTCTGCGACATCGATCGGCGCCACTAACCAGCGCAGCCCATCACGACGGACCAGTCCTTCTGACTCCAGTTTTTGTAATGCGGCTCGCACAGGCGTTCGGGATGCGTTAAACGTTGCTTCAGCCCAGCGCTCGGTAAGTCGTTCTCCTGGCCCCAGCTCCATACTGAGTATCAGTTTTCTTAATTGGTTTTCAACTTCTGATGCTTGACTCATAACAACAATGTTCTCCCGCAAATTGACAGTAAGATGCGCAATCGATATGGTATACCAAATTGGTATACCAAGAAAGAGTGCTTCTATGACCCAATTCTATAACAGCTTCTGGCAGCGAAACCTGCTTGTTTGCTTCATTGGCTCGTTCTCAACGGTCTTCGCAATGACCCTTATGCTGCCGTTTCTGCCTTTGTATGTCGAAGAACTGGGTGTTAGTGGGCATGCTGCGGTCGTGCAATGGTCTGGCGTAGCATTCAGCGCAACGTTTATCACTGCCGGGTTGATCGCCCCTGTCTGGGGGAAACTCGGTGACAGATATGGACGCAAGTCGATGCTCGTGAGAGCCAGCCTTGGCATGTCGGTGACTGTTTCGCTTATGGGGCTGGTGACCAATATATGGCAACTTGTCGGACTAAGGTTGTTAGTTGGTCTGGCTGGTGGCTACTCATCCGGCGCGACAATTCTTATCGCAGTCCAGGCTCCCAGAGAACGTGCAGCCTGGGCGTTGGGGATTGTTTCATCCGGTGTAATGGCGGGCAATCTTATCGGTCCACTTGCTGGAGGGTGGCTCCCTGGTCTGCTCGGCATTCGAACCACGTTTTTCTGTGCAGGTGCGCTGATATTTCTGTCCTTTATCATGACCCTCACTCTCATTCGCGAAGAGGTGCAAAAGCCTGAGAATACGCTGGCAAAAACGGCAGTGAGCTGGTCGCAGTTGCCTGCCCGTACTGTCATTATTTGCATGCTTTGCACCGGTCTGCTGCTGATGCTGGCCAACATGTCGATAGAGCCCATTATTACGGTCTATGTGCGAACTCTCGTCAGTGACGCTTCTCAGATAACCAAAGTGGCAGGATATGTAATGGCTGCCGCAGCCCTGGGCAGCATTATTTCTGCATCCTGGCTTGGAAAACTGGCTGACAGGATAGGACATTTACGCATTATCACAATGGCATTGGCGACAGCCGGTTTTCTGCTTATTCCTCAGGGGTTTGTTTCCTCAGGCTGGCAGCTTATTGCTCTGCGTTTCCTTATGGGGCTGGCACTAGGTGGATTACTGCCATGTATGGCGGCGGTAATACGTCATCGTGTACCAGAAGGAATGGTAGGTAGCATCCTCGGTTATTCCGTAGCGGCACAGTTCGCAGGTCAGTTCATCGGGCCGTTGATCGGCGGCTTTGTCGGCGGGCATATCGGTATGCGAGCTGTCTTCCTGGCAACCAGTTGCATACTGCTGCTCGGAGCAGCCTGGAACCTCAAAATTTATCGTCAGTCAGCAACGCGTTGACTGACGGCATTGCCTTTTACCTGCAAATCCCGGAGATTTTATGACGACTCAACTCAGTAATATCAATAAAAATAGCGCGCTGCTGGTAATGGACTTTCAGATGCTCATCCTCAACAACTTCCTCCCGCAAGAGAGTGCCAGGGATGTTATTCGCAACACGGCATCGCTGATATCTACCGCACGCGCAGCTGGCGTAACGGTTATCTACGTGAGTGTCGGATTCCGCAAGGGTTACCCTGAAGTCAGTCACAACAACACGATTTTCTCGTCAATTAAAGAGAATGGCATTTTTATGGTTGATAACGAGAGTACGGCCATTCATGCAGATGTCGCTCCTGAAGAGAATGAGGTCGTCATTGTTAAACACAGAGTGGGGGCTTTCTCCTTTACTGAACTCGATTTGGTTCTTAGGGCGCAGGGAATAGAAACCTTGATTCTTACTGGCGTCACCACAAGTGGCGTTGTGCTGTCTACCGTTGGGCAAGCTTTTGACCTGGATTACCGGCTGGTGATTGCGAGAGATTGTTGTGCCGATCCAGATCATGACACCAATTTGTTTTTACTTGAAAAAATTCTGCCTCAACATGCTTTTGTTACCGGTTCTGCTGAAATATCAAAAGCCTGGGCATAAAATATCTGATGTCGAAGTACCCACCGTTTGGGTTGTAGAGTTGACCGGAGAAGCGCGATTGCCGGTCATATAAACGTCCGCTTCTGGCACTGAGCGGACGAGTTTACTGGGGTGAAGGTCCGCTAGCTGAAATTGTGCTTAAATAATGATAGCTCTGGCAGGATGGGTGTTCAATGATTGCAAGGTGGCCACTAATTCAGGTGACGTAAATGTGTAGCAATCCCCCACTTTAGGCCGATACATTTTCCATTAATCAGGTCGATAACAGAATAACTTGCATTGGGGTGAGCATAGCGAGGGAAACTATTGACAGTCCCTTCTTTAAGAATTGCCAGAGTGCCCTGACTGACATGCCCGTGAGACACAATACATATTGTTTGTTGATGTGATGAGGTATCTTCCAGGTTTTGTAAAAAACGCATAACTCGCTGAGAAGCATGCGCCAGTGACTCCCCCCCAGGTGGACAATACTCTGCATCAAGCCTGAATAACGCATTTGCATCGTTCGGATGTTTTTGTCTGAGTAGTTCTAACGGCATACCTTCAAACTGACCAAAGGCCTGCTCTTTAAGGGCCGGTTCAGCCGTCAGTGAACAATGAAAGTGTTCAGCCAGGCTTTGCCCCATTTGCCAGGCACGCCCAAGCGGAGAAGCGTAAACACTCTCTATTTGATACTCACTTGCACTAAACGCTGCTAGTAGGACGGATGTTTCACGCAAACCCCGACAGGTCAAGGGGCTATCGCTGTGCCCCTGAATAATTCCTTCCAAATTCCACTCTGTTTCTGCGTGTCGAACAAGTATCAATTTCATCGTTAGCTGGCCATGCTCGTTGTTGATCAAAATGTCCCAACTGCGCGATGTCAAACACACACCGTTGAAGCAGCGGAAGGCTTTCCTGTTTTGGAAATAATGAACAAGTGTAGCTTATTGCCGTTATGCAGCGGCTCTGGGTGTGAGGCGCTGAATTTTATCCGTAGTTAACTTCTGCTTCTGGCACGAAGCGGACTAGGTCACTGAGGTGAAGGTCCGCTGTGAGCGAGGAGCGGACGGTTCTCTACTGATTGAATCACAATCTGGTGAGGCGTCATATGTAGTTCAGATAACCGCTCATGAAAGGTTTTTTTTTGCCGATATAACATGGATGTTATGCACTGAAGTTAGATAACATATTGACTGTGATAAAGACATGGTTTTTATTAAGTAAGGAATAATGATGATTAGAATTTTAGGGTTTATATTTTTGTTACTTACGGCAGGGTGTTCAACGCCAGGAAAACCAGCTTTCTATTATACCTGGACACAGTACAAAACCGGTGTTGAAGTGATGCTGGTTAATGAACCGCAGTACAAAGATGGTTTTGATGGAATTCTTCGCCTTGACGATAAAGGCAAATACGCAGTAATGGCTATATACAACGGTGGGGATATGTCGAGTCACTTCGGATATGTCACCAAGGACAGTCTCGAAAGTTGGATAACCATGTACACCGACTTTTTAAAATGGGATCCGCAAAATCCAGCGCAGCCGACAAAATTTACTATTCTGGATAATCTTTCGTGGACCCATAAAGACTACGATGTTGAGTATCGCTTCGTGAACGGTAAAAAGCTATTTGTTATCAATAAGCATAGTACTGGAAACTGGTTTGTGGACTTCTCAGCGCTCTCCATGGATGAAGCCAATGTCGCAAAGCTGACTAATGTCTACATCGATCTGAGACAGAAGCTGAAATAGCCAGTCAACAGCCCTCGGCTGGGCCTCATTTGGAGGTTTTCAGTGACTGGCAGAGGTAATTTAATCGTCTGCATTGTACGTCTCCAGTGAATGCAATGCAGACTTAGCAATGTCCGCTTCTGGCACGAAGCGGACATTTCGCCCATCATTTCAGTAAAATTACCTGACAGCTTTCGTTACTACACCAGAGCCGCTCAACAGCATGCGGATACCAAGTCCTATCATCACAAAACCGGTAAAACGTTCCTGCCATTTGATAAACCCTGGGTGCTGGCCTAGCCAGTTTCCAAATGTTCCTGATGCCATTGCGACGGAGCCCAGTGAAACAATTCCTGCCAGTTTTTGGATACTGCCCAGCACAAGCAATTGCAGCCAGACAGGACCCGCGGCGGGATCGACAAATTGAGGCAGAAAAGCAAACATAAACAGCAGGGATTTTGGGTTAGTGAGGCTATTCAGGGCGCCTTCCTTAACGGCATTCCAGTCAGAAATTTTTGCCGTTTTTCGTAGCCGGGTATCGGTTCCGGAAGTCGCAATCATTTTTATGCCCAGCCACATCAGATAAGCTGCGCCCACCCACCTCAGGAGGTCTAGCGCAACCGGCCACGCATGAACGACGGTAACCAGCCCCAGAACAAGAAAAGAGACTTGCACAAAACCTGCGACAAAGACATTACCCAGAACGGTAAGAAGGGCAATACGTCTTCCCTGGCCGACGCCTCTGGCGATAGTCAGCATCATGTCTGGCCCCGGAGAAATCTCCAGAAGCGTCAGCGCGAGAAGGAAAGTCATAAACGTTTCGAGGGAAGGCATGTTTGTTGAATCCGGAGAAATTTTTCCGTTACGTTACCGCAGACTGATTCGCGCGAAAAGCGGAACATATTGCACAACGCGAAGTTACCAAAGTGGTGCTAAATTTACGGCGCAAAAAACAAGCTGGCCCAGGCTTCCCCGGGCCATTTTGTGCTCAATCCACAGCCGCAGAATATTCCTCAATCACTCTCTATCCTGCGCTGCTTTTCATCGTTAAATTCTATTCAACAAGATATTCAGCATACGACGCAGCGGCTCTGCTGCCCCCCAAAGCAGCTGATCGCCCACGGTCAGTACCGAGTAGATAGGGTCATTGTTCAGCGCCATTTTTTTAAAGCGACCAATACCCACCTGAAGAGAACCGCTGATGTGGGCAGGGGTCAATTGAGCCACGCTTGCCTCCTTATTGTTTGGCACATAGTTCACCCAGGGATGGGAATGCGTCACCAATGCTTCAAACTCGGCCTCACTGACTTCGCGCTTGAGTTTTAGCGTGATAGCCGCGCTATGGCAGCGAATCACGCCAACACGAATGCACAAACCGTTGACCGGGATGGTCCCCACGGGAAGGCCCAGAATTTTGTTCGTTTCCGCTTCGCCTTTCCACTCTTCCCGGCTGTTTCCATCCCCTAAGTCGCTGTCGATCCACGGAATAATGCTCCCCATTAGCGGTGCGCCAAAGTTGTCGATGGGCATCTTATCACTGTGAATCAACTCGCTCACTTTGTTGACTAAAGGCAGGACCGAGCCTGGATTTTCCAGCTCATCGGGCGACAAATGTTGGCTGATATAAGCGCTTTGCGCGATGAGTTCGCGAACGTGTTTGGCACCGGCGCCGGAAGCCGACTGGTAGGTCATGACGCTCATCCACTCTATCAGGTCTGCGTTTATCAAACCGGCAAGGCCCATCAGGCTTAATGTAATAGAGCAGTTGCCGCCGACAAAAAGTTTAATACCATCGTTGACGGCGCGATCGATATTCTTACGGTTAACGGGATCAAGAATAATACAGGCTCTCTCGTCCATACGCAGCGCCGAAGCGGCATCAATCCAGTAACCCTTCCAGCCATATTCAAGCAGAGCGGGGTAAATAGCCTTAGTATATTCACCACCCTGACAGGTAATGATAATATCCATTTCAGCAAGCGCCTCAATAGAATGCGCATCCTTCAGCGTATAGCGGATGCCATCAATAACCGGACCGTGACCACCCGCACTGGAGGTGCTAAAGAAATGGGCGGAAATGCCATTGAAATCATTCTCCTCCAGCATTCTCTGCAGCAAAACAGAACCCACCATCCCGCGCCAACCAATAATGCCAACCTGCGTCATTTTTTAACCTTAATGATGTTGTTAAAATGTTAATATCAAGAAAGGAATTTATATCTTATTCATAAAACATCGTCATCAAGTGAAACGATAAAAAACGCTTTAATAAGAATGTTTCATCTGGGGTTAGTAAAAATAATGAAAGAACAATGGGGGCAATCGAAAGGGCGTTAATATCAGGGGGAGCGCGCGATTAATCGCGTTTTAGGGAGGGAATAGCCTCATTGCTGAGGCTATTCGAGGCTGTGAATTATTTCTTCTTCTCGCCCAGCGTCGGCGTCTCGTCAAAGAAGTTCCACGGCTTCAGCAGCGCATGGGCCCATTCGGTTGGCATAATCGGCCACTCTTCGGCGCGCGCCACGTGGGTGGTGCCGGTCGTGATCCACACCACATCGTCCTGGTTGCTCAGCGATTCGTCATCTTTCGCATACTGCCCGAGGCCGGTATCGTGAACGGACCGGTTCGGGTATTTCCCTTCCGGATAGCGCTCTTCCTGGTGATAGCGGGTAACCCACAGCTGTTTATCCATAAAGCTCAGACGATGGTAGATCCATTCGTCCGGGGCAAACTTCGCGCCGGTTGCAGCCGGGTGGGTACCACCGGCATAAGGGATAATCTGATACGAAATCGGGTTCCCCATGCGGTTCTCTTTGGTGGTATTGCTCAGCAGGCGAATGGTACCCGGATCGAATTTCTGCGCCGCTTTCTGCTCAGACTCAATCGTATACTGATTGACCTGCATCGTACTGGTACGCGGGCCGCCCGAGGTGTTCGGCTTCACTTCCGGGTCCATTGCCACCAGGGTGTTATTTTCGCCGTCCACGTCGAGGTCGAGACGGAAGTTATAAATATGCTGGTGGGTGGTGCCGACGATATTATGATCGATCAGCGTACCGTAGCGGGTATCCTCTTTGGCGCTTGGATCGTGCATGGTTTTGGCCTTCACGCCCTTAACCGCTTCAATACCGGTGGCGCCGGCATCGATACCGATGGTGCCATTTTCGTGGAATACCCAGTCGAAGATATAGTCGTAGTTACCCACGGTACTGATCCAGCGAACCACCAGTTCACGACGCTCGGTGCTGACGTTCGGCTGGCCCATCTCCTGGTGTTTATACTCCGGCCCGGCGTAGCGCTCGAATACCGCCACCGCGCGAGGAATGGTGGTAGGCGTACCGGTGTAGTCGGCGATGGTCTCATCCAGCAGCACGGCGTTGTTCGGGGCATCTTTACCGCGCGCGATAGGCGAGGTCAGGGTGCCCATGCCGTAGTCGCCGGAATCCAGATAGGCTTTGAAGTACCAGCCTACGTCCGGGTCGCCGTAGGGCACGATCATCCCGCCGAGCGAACCTTCGTACATCACCTGGCGTTTGGTGCCGTTGTCGTTATAGGTCACGGTGGAGAGAATCGGCCCCACGCGGGAGTTCAGGCGCAGGTGGAAGTCCCAGTTCTGCCAGTGGATCATATCGCCGGTGATAGTGTAGTTTTTACCCTCAGGTTCAATAATTTCCAGCGGTTTCACCGCCTTGGCTACGCGGTCCCGGCCATCAAATGGACGAGACTCCATCGGTACGGGAATAACCGGGCCTTCTTCAATCTTGATGATTTTCTTCTGTTCAAGGTCAACCACCGCCACCAGATTTTCGATCGGGTGCGCCCAATAGTTGCCGTCACCGGTATCCAGATAGCTCACCACTTTCAGCAGGCGCGCGTCCTGCTTCAGGCCGTCTTTACCGTCGAAGTAGCCGACGGTCAGCGGGGTGGTGATGACTTTAGTGGTGTCTTTGATGCCGTGTTTTTTCAGTACCTCAGCAAATTCGCTGCTGGCGTTAATGATGTTCTGCACGCTGACGAAGTCGTCAATCAGCACCATGCCGTGCGCGTCTTTAATCGGCTTCCAGGAGAGGACTTTTTTGTTCTGCAGGTCAACCACGGCTTCAATCACGTGCTTGCCGTCCAGCATCACCACATCGGCAGTGCGCGGAGTGTTAACCGGAGTGCCCTTTAAGGCAAACTCCCACACCGCCTTTTTGTCCGGCTCGTGCAGGGAAATCTCGGTAAAACGGGTGTTCGGCTGGAACTCTGGCGCGGCCTTCACGATGGTGACCGCTTCGCTGATTTCAGCGGAGGAGAGTGAGTTCAGCGGGTGAGGCACTTTCTCAACCTGGAAGGTTTGATCGAGGCCAGACTGGAAAACGTCGTTGATAAAGGTATCGGATACCCACGCTTTACCGTCTTTCATCACCACCGGCACCTGTAGGTTCAGGGTTTTGCCGTTGACAACCGCGGTTTTCGCACCCGGTTTCACCTTCACGAATGCGCCGTCTTTGATCAGGGTGTACATCTGCGCGTAGTCATCCCACTGCACGTCAGCGCCGAAATCTTGCAGGGTTTTGTCCATCGGAACCATATGCGCTTCGCCGCCGTGGGCGAAGGCCGGAGCTTGCCAGGCGCAGAACAGGGCGACGGCCAGCGCCAGCGCTGTTTTACGGTTTGAACGAATCGAGCCTGTTGACATTGTGACCTCATCTTATCGTTATGTTGTGCCTTGCCGCTGCTACTTCGGCTTCAGTCTCATACCCTAACAGCCGATCGTCACGAGACGTTTGCTTGCGCTTGCCAGGTTATTTGTCAGTTTTGCCAGTTACAAAAAATGCCTCCGCAGAGGCATGAATGTTTGAATTGCCGGACGTCACCACCGCTTACGCCGGGAAATCCCCGTGCTGACGCGCGACCAATGTCAGAATGGAATACAGCGCCACTGCCTGCTGATGCTGGTTGAAAATCTCCACCGCCCATTCCACCACGCCGGTGGCTTTCTCTTCGGCGTTGCGCTGGCGTTTGACCGTTTTACGCTTGCAGGTGAGGCGCACCTGGATGGTATCGCCCGGCTTAACCGGCTCAATAAAGCGCAGGTTTTCCATGCCGTAGTTAGCAATCACCGGACCGACGCCCGCGTCAACAAACAGACCGGCCGCCGCGGAAATCAGAAAGTAGCCGTGTACCACGCGCTCGCCGAAAATGGAATCGGCTGCCGCAATCTTGTCCATATGGGCATAGAAGTGGTCGCCGCTGAGGCAGGCAAAGTTGACGATATCCGCTTCGGTTAAGGTACGACGCGGGGTCAACAGGCTATCGCCAGGCTGGATCTCTTCGAAGTATTTACGGAACGGGTGAATACGATCTTCCACCACCTGCGCGCCGCGTACCCACTGCTGGCTAACGGCAGCCAGCATGGTGGGGCTGCCCTGAATAGCGGTGCGCTGCATGTAATGTTTCACCGCGCGCAGGCCGCCCAGCTCTTCACCGCCGCCTGCACGTCCCGGGCCGCCATGTACCAATTGCGGCAGCGGGGAACCGTGGCCGGTGGATTCCGCGGAGGATTCCTCGTTTAACACCTGAATACGCCCGTGAGCGCGGGCGGCACCGAGGATAAACTCACGCGCCAGTTCTCCGCTGGCGGTTACCAGCGTTCCGGCCAGGCTGCCTTCACCGGCACGAGCCAACGTCATCGCGTGTTCGGTATTCTGATACGGCATCAGGGTGGCAACCGGACCAAAGGCTTCAATGGCATGTACCGCGGAGATTTCATCCGGCTGCGCGCAGAACAGCAGGGTTGGCGGGAAGAATGCCCCAGCCGAGGTGAGATCCGCCTTGCCGCCCAACAGTACTTCGCAACCGGCCTCCACCAGACGGTTGACGTTATCCTGCACGTCCTGACGCTGTTCACTGTTCACCAGCGCGCCCATCTTCACGCCTTCCTGCGCCGGATCGCCGACGACCACTTTTTGCAGACGGGCAATCAACGCCTCACTGACTGCGCTTACCTGCGCCTGCGGCACGATAATGCGGCGGATGGCGGTACATTTTTGCCCGGCCTTGGTGGTCATCTCACGCACCACTTCACGGATAAACAGCGCAAATTCCGGCTGCTCTGGGGTGACATCGTCGCCCAGCACACAGCAGTTCAGCGAGTCCGCTTCCATGGTGAAGGGGACAGACTTCGCCACCAGATTCGGATGCACGCGCAGCTGCTGCCCGGTATGTGCCGAACCGGTAAAGGTCACCACGTCCTGGCTGTCGAGATGGTCGAGCAGGTCGCCCGCGCTACCGCAGATAAGGCTAATCGCGCCGTTCGGTACCAGGCCGCTGTCGATAATGGCTTTGACCATCGCCTGGGTGAGTTGGGCGGTGGCGGTCGCCGGTTTGATGATGGCAGGCATCCCGGCAAGCCAGGTCGGCGCCAGTTTCTCTAACATGCCCCAGCAGGGGAAGTTAAAGGCATTGATATGCACCGCCACGCCGGATTTCGACGTCAGCACGTGGCGCGCGGCAAAGCCGCCCTGTTTGGACAACGGGATCTGCTCATCCTCCGGCCACAGTACGTCATCCGGTAGCTCGCGACCGCCCAGACTGGCGTAGGTGAAGAGGGTGCCTATACCGCCCTCGATATCCACCCAGCTATCGCCGCGCGTTGCGCCGGTCTGGGCGGAGATGGCGTAGAAGTCGGCCTTCAATTCCATCAGATGTTTGGCGACTGCTTTCAGCATCGCACTGCGTTCAATAAAGGTCATCGCCTGAAGCGCTTTGCCGCCGTGCTCAATTGCAAAACGGCGCGCCTGCGCCATATCCAGCCCTTCGCTTGTCACTTCCCACAGCGGCTCACCGCTGATGGCGTGGTGGATAGTACGGGCGCGGCCCCGGCCGGTTTGCCAGACGCCGGACAAATAGCTGGCTAACTGCTGCATGGTGTTTCTCCAGATATGTTACGAATTCTCGCCATTAATAGTTCTTTCATGAATCATTAAATGCAAGTCAGATTTTAATAATTTGTTAACAATGCGATCGCGGGCACCTTACGTGCATTGATTAACATTCGGTTTGCCTGCGATAAATCAGCGGTGATTGCGGTATGTATCACAAAATTCGTAAACAAAATTTGTGGTTTTATTTAACTAAGATGTAACTTTCATAAAACAAAGTGATTCGCAAAAAATGATTTGTTGAATTTATCGGAATCATAAGGTGATGACGTGACAGAAGAACAACGCTTTGACCAGCGCATCGCGCAGGAAACAGCCATCGAACCGCAGGACTGGATGCCGGATGCGTACCGCAAAACGCTGATCCGCCAGATTGGCCAGCATGCGCATTCAGAAATCGTCGGCATGCTGCCGGAAGGCAACTGGATCACCCGCGCCCCAACGCTTCGCCGTAAAGCGATTCTGCTGGCGAAGGTGCAGGACGAAGCCGGGCATGGCCTCTATCTCTACAGCGCGGCGGAAACGCTCGGCTGCGCTCGCGAAGACATCTACCAGAAGATGCTCGACGGGCAGATGAAATACTCCTCCATCTTTAACTACCCGACGCTGACCTGGGCGGATATCGGCGTGATCGGCTGGCTGGTCGA